>NZ_JAOALE010000015.1:0-58733 GCF_047462575.1 Synechococcus sp. 'PEA 65AY6A-5F PE A' | reverse complement strand
TCGTCTCACCGCCTATCCTCCATCCCGCCAAGCTGCGCTGTGGCGGGAGTACCCCAGAGGTTCTGATGGCAGCTTTTTCCGACCAGCTCGGAGAGAGCGGAGGGGATCCCTTAGAAGTGGAAAAAGCTGTATTCGTCGACTAGGGAGCTGATGAGGGAGCAAGAGCTACTGGAACGACTGCCCTTGGCGCAGCGTCTGGCGGAGTTGAGGGCCCGCATTCAAGAGATCCCGCTGCACAGGGTGCAGTTGGAGGGATTAAATCTGGCGGGAGCAGAGTCCTGCTGGGCCGCCTATCGGGAGCTGGGGCAAGGCGAGATGCCGCTGCTGTTTTTGCACGGCTTCATGGCCACTCACGCCAATTGGTGGCCGCTGATGCAAGGGTTGGGCGACCGATACCGCTGCATCGCCCTGGATTTGCTGGGGTTTGGTCAGTCCAGCCAACCGGCTCTGCGCTACGACATCGCCGTGGAGGTAGAGTTTGTGCGCGGGTTTGTCGAGGCGCTGCGCCTGCCTGAGCCGGTGTTGGTGGGCCACTCTTTTGGCGGCTGGGTGGCGGCGGCCTACGCCATTCGTTACCCCCTGCGGGGGTTGGTCTTACTGGCGCCTGCCGGGATCCGCGACGACAGCTTTGTCAAACGCTACCGGCACATGCGGCTTTTGCTCCGGGAAGGCGCGTGGGTTGATAGGCTGCTGCGAGCCGCCATCCCCCTGGCCCGTTGGGGACGTTGGGAGGAGCGACTGGCTTGGCTGCTGTGGCTGCGGGGATCCCTGCGCCAACAGCCGGTGGCCCGCCAATTTCTCCGCCAGCGCCTGCGCCCCCAAGCTGCCGTCGATACGGTCGAACGTCAGCTTCATGCCATTCAGGTTCCCACCCTAGTAGTTGCCGCTGAGCGGGACGACACCATTCCCCTCTGGCATTGCCAAGCCTATGCGGAGGGGATCCCTGGAGCCCAGCTCAAGATCCTGCCCGGTGCTGGACACGCCATCCCCGCCCTGCATGCGGAGCAGGTGCTGCCCTTGATTCGAGAGTTTCTGGAGAGCTTGAGCCCAAAGCTGGACTAAGGGACGCCGACTCCTCCCTTTAGGCAAGGTGGCTTTCCCGGATTTAGACTAAGAAACCGCCCTCATGCCGAGCTTCTTAGGCCGGCAGACAGAGAACCCCCTCGGCATTTCGGCTGCCTCGGCCCCCCCGCCAAAGGGAGAGGGGAGCGGCAGGCAGCATACAGTTTTGCTACATCTTGCCATAGGCAGCGAGCTATAGACTTGGAGGGAGGTAGGCTGGCAGCGCGGCCGCTTTTTCCGGCAGATCCCTGGGAGGGCAGGAAGGGGAGTGGCGAAGATACCCATCTGGCTGCGGGGAGTGAGCTATGCCATCTATGGCTTTCTCTACCTGCCGATTTTGCTCATTGCTGTCTATTCCTTTAACCGCGCCCGCTTCGGGTTGGTGTGGACAGGCTTTACCTTCGATTGGTACTGGGCTCTCTTTCGCAATGCTGCGATCTGGCAGGCCACGCAAAATACCCTTGTCTTGGCTGGAGTCAGCACCCTGGTGAGCACGCTGCTGGGATCCCTTTTGGGCTATGGGCTGTACCGCTACCGCTTCCCCGGCCAGAAGGCTGTGCAGGGACTGCTGCTGTTGCCGGTGGTCGTCCCCGACATTGTGATGGCCATTACCCTGCTGTTGTTTTACCAGTTGGTGCGCGCCTACACCGGCTGGTTTGAGCTGGGCCTGGGGACGATGGTGATTGCCCACATCACCTTTCAGATTGCCTTTGTGGCCATCGTGGTGCGCAGCCGCCTGCAGCTTTTGGATCCGGCTTTGGAGGAAGCCGCCTACGACCTCTACGCCAACACCTGGCAGAAGCTGCGCTACGTCACACTGCCGCTGGCCATGCCAGGGATCCTGGCCGCGGCGCTGCTGGCCTTTACCCTCTCCATCGACGATTTTGTGATCTCCTTTTTCACCAGCGGGCCCGAAAGCCAGACCCTGCCCATTTTGATCTACAGCACGGCGCGGCGAGGGGTGACGCCGGAGATCAACGCCCTCTCCACCGTGATCGTCGCGATAACCTTGGTTGCCGTGATGGGCTTTCCCCTGCTCAGCCGCTCCTCTAGGGAGAGGGGCCGGGGGTGAGGGATCAAGTATTGAAATAGCGGGCCGCCGGGTGGTAGGCGACGATGGCGGTGGTGGACTGCTCAGGATCCAACTGGTCGCTTTCGTCCATCCTCAGGCCGATGCGCTCCGTCTGGAGCAGCTCCAACAAAACTCGCTGATCGGCGATGTTGGGGCAGGCGGGATAGCCGAAGCTGTAGCGGGAGCCGCGGTAGCCCTGGTGCAGGATCTGGCGGATGTCGGGGCTGTCCTCGCCGCCAAAGCCCAGCTCCCGCCGGATGCGGGCATGGCACCACTCCGCCAAGGCCTCTGCCAGGGTGACGGCCAGGCCGTGGAAATAGAGATAGTCGGTGTACTGGCCCTCGGCAAAGAGGTGCTGGGCGTAGGCCGTGGCCTCTGGCCCCACTGTAACTGCCTGCATGGGGAAGACGTCCACCAGGCCGGTGGAGCGGTCGGCGAAGAAGTCGGCAATGCAGAGGCGCTGGCCGCTCTTCTGGCGGGGGAAGGTGAAGCGGGCCAGCTCCCGCACCTGGGGAGAAAGCCGAGGGCGATCGACGGTGGGCAATTGCAAATAGGTGGTGGAGCCGGGCTCTAGAGCAAACAGCTCGGGGAAGCTGGCCGGGTCGAAGAGGATCACCGTATTCCCTTCCGCCTGCGCCGGGAAGTAGCCATAAACCACCTGCGGGCGCAGCAAGTCCTCGGTAACAATCCGCTCCTTCCAGCGCTCGATCACCGGCTCCACCTGGGTGGCGAGAAACTGGGCAAACTCCTCCGCCGACTGGTCGCGCGGCTTGCGAATCTGCCACTGGCCGGCTACCAGGGCCTGCTTGTCGATGTAGAAGAAGACCTCCGGCCAGGGGATCTGATCCGGCTCGAGAACTTGGGATCCCCAGAAGGGGGGGATGGGCCGCTCGGTATCGAGGGTAACCGCCTCGGAACGACGGGTGTCTGCCCCGCCGTCGCCAGCCGAGACAGCAGGGGCAGGAGCGGCGCCCACGGTCACCTCTGGAGCCGGCAAGGTGGGATCCCTTTCCTCCACGGCTGCCGCAGCTCTCCTCTGGCGGTTGTCAGAGCGGGATCCCAGCTCGAAGTTATCCAGAAAACCCAGCCGGTCATCCCAGCGCCCGGCCGCCTTGGCCTGCATCAGCCGATCCATAAAGTGCAGGTCGGCAAAGGCGTCGCGGCCGTAGATGACTTGGCCCTTGTAGGTCTGGCGGCAGTCTTCTTCCACAAAGCGGCGGGTGAGGGCCGCCCCTCCCAAGATCACCGGCACGGTAATGCCCCGCTCGTTAAACACCTCCAGATTCTCTTTCATAAAGGCGGTGGATTTCACCAACAGGCCGCTCATGGCAATGCAGTCGGGCTTGTACTTTTCGTAGGCCTCGATGATGTTTTCCACCGGCTGCTTGATGCCCAAATTGATGACCTTGTAGCCGTTGTTGGTGAGGATGATGTCCACCAGGTTTTTGCCGATGTCGTGGACATCCCCCTTGACGGTGGCGATCAAGAAGGTGCCTTTGCACACCTCCCCGCCTACTTTTTCCATGAAGGGCTCCAGGTATTTCACCGCCGCCTTCATGGTTTCTGCCGACTGCAGCACAAACGGCAGTTGCATTTTGCCGGCGCCAAAAAGCTCCCCCACCTCCTTCATGCCGTCTAGCAAAAAGGTGTTGATGATCTCCAGGGGGGGGTATTTCTGCAGCGCCTCTGCCAGGGTCTCCTCCAGGCCGATGCGCTCGCCGTCGATGATGTGCCGCCGCAGCCGCTCCTCCAAGGGCAGTTTGGCCAGGGATCCGGTCGCCCGCAGCTCCTGCCCGGAAACCCCCGCAAACAGCTCCGTCAGCCGCGCCAGGGGATCGTAGGTGCAGATGCCCTCAGCGTTGAACTGGCGCCGATCCCAGATCAGATCCCGGCACACCTGCTGCTGTTCTTCCGGGATCTTGCTCAGGGGCAGGATCTTGGCGGCGCTGACGATGGCGGCATCCAGGCCGGCCTGGCGGCACTCGTGCAAAAACACCGAGTTCAAGACCACGCGGGCTGCCGGCGAGAGCCCAAAGGAGATGTTGGAGATGCCCAAGAGAATGTGGGCCTCAGGAAAAGCCTGGCGGATGCGGCGGATGGCCTCCAGGGTAGCCGCCCCGTTGGCCCGGTCTTCCTCGATGCCGGTGGAGATGGGCAAAGCCAGCGGGTCAAAGAAAATCTCGTAGGGCGGGATCCCGTACTCAACGGCCTGGCGATAGGCCCGCTCGGCAATCTGGAACTTCTTCTCGGCGGTGCGGGCCATGCCCTCCTCGTCGATGGTGCCGATGACCACCCCCGCGCCGTAGGTCTTGGCCAGCTCCAGCACCTTGAAGAAGCGCTCTTCCCCATCCTCGTAGTTGGTGGAGTTGAGCAGGCACTTGCCCCCGGCCACCTTGAGGCCGGCCTCCATCTTCTGCCAGTCGGTGGAATCCAGCATCAGGGGAATGGGTATCTGGGTCACCAGCCGCGAGACCAGCTCCCGCATATCCCGCACCCCGTCCCGGCCCACATAGTCCACGTTGACATCCAAGATGTGGGATCCCTCCCGCACCTGCTCCCGCGCCAGGGCCACCAGGCCGTCCCAATCTTCGGCATTCAGCAGCTCCCGCATCTTCTTGGAGCCGCTGGCGTTGAGCCGCTCGCCGATGATCAAAAAAGAGTTCTCCTGCAGGTAGGGCTGAGGGGCATAGATGGAAGCGGCAGCCTGGATGCGCTCGACGGAGCGGCGTTTGGGCCGCAGCCCCCGCACAGCCTCCACCAAAGCAGCGATGTGATCCGGGCGGGTGCCGCAGCAGCCCCCCACCACCGCCACCCCCAGATCCCGCACAAAGTGCTCCAGGTGGAAGCGCAACTGCTCCGGCGTGAGCTTGTAGTGGGCCTTGCCGCCGATGTTTTCCGGCAGGCCGGCGTTGGGGATGCAGGAGATGGGAAAGGGAGAATGGCGGGAGAGGTAGCGGATGTGCTCAGCCATCTTGTCCGGCCCGGTGGCGCAGTTGAGGCCCAGCACATCGATGGGGTAGGGCTCCAGGATGGCCAGCGCCGCCCCGATCTCCGTGCCCACCAGCATCGTCCCCTGCACCTCAAAGGTCAGAGACACCACCAGCGGCAGGCGGATCCCGCGCCGGGCAAACTCCTGCTGCACGGCCACCAGCGCCGCCTTGGTCTGCAGGATATCTTGACAGGTCTCGATGATGAGGAGATCCACCCCCCCGTCGATCAGGCCCCGCACCTGCTCGGCGTAGCTGGCCCGCATCTCGTCAAAACCGATGTGCCCTAGGGTGGGCAGCTTGGTGGTGGGGCCGATGGAGCCGGCCACAAAGCGAGGCTTTTCCGGCGTCGAAAACTCCGCCGCCAGCCGCTTGGCCAGGCGCGCTGCCGCCACGTTCAGCTCGTAGGCTTTTTCCGCGATCCCGTACTCGGCCAAGACGATCGAGGTGGCGCCAAAAGTATCGGTCTCGATGACATCGGCCCCCACCTCCAGAAAGCCCCGGTGTACCCGCTCCACCGCCTCCGGCTTGCTCAGCACCAGGATCTCGTTGCAGCCTTCTAGCTCCGGCCCGCCAAAATCCGCTGCCGTCAGGTTCTGGGCTTGCAGAGAGGATCCCATTGCCCCGTCGAAGACGATCACACGTTCCTGGAGATGCTGCAGGAAGGGATGGGTCATAGGCGGTGCGGCGCTGGCAGGGATCCTTTCCTTTTAAGGTAGCCTGATTTAAGGTAGCATTGAGCCACTTCCCCGGACTAGGCCAACCCAGGGATCCCCTAGACCAGGATCTCAGAGCCGGGACGGGGTGGGGTGAAGTTAAGATTTTCTTCGTCTGCCCCGTTGCTGTTTCCCCAAGGGCGGGCTAATTTAGGGAAGACATTTTGGTGTGAACGGCTACAGTTGCCTGCAGGGATCTTCCTCAAGGTCGCTTGCTGGCGGCTGCAATGCGCTCTTCTCCTTATAGGTTGGGGTGATTGAGGTGCTGAATATCCTGCCCTCTCAGTAAGTGGCCTGGATTGTGCCAGGGGATAGGCAAAGCCAAAGACTTGCCTTTCGAGATCTCAGGAGGTTTTACCCATCAAAACGGGTTTTGCGCCAGTTCGGTTAAACCCTATGAGCGATATCTGCTTCGAGATTGGCCTGAGCGATCGGTTGCCTAGAAGCGGGCGAGCTTGCCCGGCGCAAGTGGGGTTTGGGTCTGCGGAACTTGACTCCCTCCATCTGGCGTCAGGGGCCGCAGCAAAGTTGGAACCTGCTTCCCTCATTTCAGGGCCTAGAACCCCTTAGTCTCCTCCAGTTGTCTGTGATTGAAGTTACGAGGAACTCAGCATGGCTCAAGCAAAGGAATTGGTGCAGTCTGGTCATACGGCTCTTCTCGAACCGGATCTGGAAAGTTCATCCTCCATCCCTCTGGATGCGGACAATGAGGTGGATCCCCTCGAGACGGAACTGGATGCCAGTGACACTGATGCTTTTGATGAGGATGATGAGGACGACGAAGAGTCCCTCGAGGAGGATGCCGATGCTGCTGCCGCCGCTGCCAAGGGCCGTTCCAAGCGCAAAGCGGCCAGCAAGAAAAAACCCTACACCGATGACTCCATCCGCGTCTATTTGCAGGAAATCGGGCGTATCCGCCTGTTGCGGGCAGATGAAGAAATTGAGCTAGCCCGCAAAATTGCCGACCTGCTGGAGCTAGAGCGGGCTCGCGAGGCCGTTTTCCAGCGTATGGGCCTCTGGTCCGACCCAGAGGAGGTACCGGAGACGCTGTGGGCAGAAGAAGTGAAGATGTCCCTGCCCGAATTCCGGCGGCGCTTGCATCGGGGGCGACGGGCCAAAGAAAAGATGGTGCAGTCCAATCTGCGGCTGGTGGTCTCCATTGCCAAGAAATACATGAACCGGGGCCTGTCGTTTCAGGATCTCATCCAAGAGGGATCCCTAGGTCTGATCCGGGCAGCGGAAAAGTTTGACCACGAGAAGGGCTACAAGTTTTCCACCTATGCCACTTGGTGGATTCGCCAGGCCATCACCCGCGCCATTGCCGACCAATCGCGCACCATTCGCCTGCCGGTTCACCTTTACGAGACCATCTCCCGCATCAAGAAGGTCACCAAGCAGCTTTCTCAGGAGCTGGGCCGCAGGCCGACCGAAGAGGAGATCGCCACCCGCATGGAGATTACCATCGAGAAGTTGCGCTTCATCGCCAAGTCGGCTCAGCTTCCCATCTCTCTGGAGACTCCCATCGGTAAAGAAGAGGATTCGCGGCTGGGCGACTTCATCGAGTCGGAAGGGGAAACCCCCGAGGAGCGGGTGGCCAAGGTTTTGCTCCGAGAGGATCTGGAAAGCGTGCTGGAAACTCTTACCCCCCGCGAGCGGGATGTGTTGAAGCTGCGCTACGGCCTAGACGATGGCCGCATGAAAACCCTGGAGGAGATCGGCCAGATCTTCAATGTGACCCGCGAGCGGATCCGGCAGATCGAGGCCAAGGCGCTGCGCAAGCTGCGCCACCCCAATCGCAACAGTGTGTTGAAAGAGTACATCCGCTAGGATCCGGTCTTAGGATGGACTCAGTTGCCGCTGCCAACCGACGTGTGGAGCCTCTTCAGCATGAACCCCAATGAGACGCCGGATCCCAACTTTCCTGAGAAGGCCGACATAGAGGCCAAGGATGTACCTCCGGCCCAGGTGGAGTACCACGTGGAGGAGTTTAAGATCAGCGGGGACGAGCTGTTGGCCAAAATTCGCGAGCTGATCGAGGAGGCCAATGTTCGCCGCATTCTGATCAAAAATGCCGAAGGGCAGACGCTGATCGAGATCCCTCTGGGCGTAGGCGTGGCGGCAGGGGTGTTGGGGGCGGCTCTGTTCCCGGTGTTGGCGGCTGTGGGAGCGATCGGGGCTCTGGTGGCCAAGCTGACCATTGTGGTGGAGCGAACCCTTCGGGATGATTCTTAGCTGATCAACGTTGTTTTGAGCGTCCTGAACAATTGCGGCGCTTCTGGGCAGCCCTGACCTTCTACACTGCCTTGCCTTTGGGGCGGGCGGGCGGGCTACAGTTTGAGGGCATTGCCGCCTGGCTGCCGGCGGTGGGCCTGCTGTTGGGCGGGATCCTCACCCTGGCGGCGCTTTTGCTGCAGATTTTCCCGCCGCCGGTGCGAGCAGCTTTGCTCGTGGCTCTGTGGGTGCTGTTAACCGGCGGGCTGCACCTGGATGGGGTGGCTGACACTGCCGATGGGTTGGCGGTCAACGTCCCCAAAAGCTTTGCCGACGCGGAACGGCCAGCCGTCAACGGGCTATCCCGCCGCCTGCAGGTGATGAGGGACAGCCACACCGGGGCCTATGGGGTGCTCGCCTTGGTGCTGGTGTTGCTGCTGAAATTTGCTGCCCTGAGCAGCCTGCAGGTCTGGCCTCTCTTGCTCTTGGTGCCGGCCTGGGGGCGCTGGGGCCAGTTGCTCGCCATTGTCCTATACCCCTATCTGCGCGACCAGGGATCCGCCCGCTTCCTCAAAGACTCCACTTCCCTGCCGGGATCCCTGTGGCCGGGCACGCTGCTGTTGCTGGCCATCAGCGGGGGGGTGGGCTGGGCCGGGCTCCTGGCTTGGCGGCCTTTGCTGCTTTGGACGCTGGGATCCGCCCTGGGAGCCCTGGCCGTGGGCTATTGGCTCTACCGCCAGTTGGGAGGGCACACAGGGGACACCTACGGAGCTACGGTGGAATGGTCGGAAGCGATAGCCTTGTTGTGGGGATCCCTGCTTGGCCCGTCCTAGCCCCCCTCTCCTTTTGGGATTGGGAGAGGGGCCGAGGGGGAGGGCCTCTAGACTAGGCCAACTTGCTCGGCCAAGCCCAATTGTTGGCGGGCCGTTTGGCAATCCTGCCGGATCTGCTGGATTAAGTCTGCCACACTGGGAAACCGCCGCTCTGGGCGGATAAAGCCTTGCAGCGCCACCTGCACCTCTTGCCCGTAGAGATCGCCTGTCCAATCCAGCAGATGCACCTCAACGGTGTGCTGCAGCCCGGCAAACGTGGGCCGATGGCCAATGTTCATCACCCCAGGCAGGGCTGCCGCCTCAGCAGGCACATTCACCCAAACGCTGTACACCCCGTCGCGGGGCAAAAACTTCTCCGGCGGCAGGCGCAGATTGGCGGTGGGAAAACCCAGCTCTCGGCCTCGCCGATCCCCTGGCACCACCTCTCCGATCAGCCGGTAGGGACGGCCCAAGAGCTCCGTTGCCGCTGCCACCTCCCCCGTAGCCAGGGCAGCGCGAATGCGAGAGCTGCTCACCCGCTCCCCCTTCAGTTGCGCCTCCGGGATCACCTCCACCGGAATGCAGCGCTCGGATCCCCAAGCCTGGAGAGTTTGGGCATTGCCCGAGCGACGGTGGCCAAAGCAGAAATCCCAGCCGACGCTGAGATGGCGAACGCGCAAGCCCTGTTCCAGTACTGTTTGGATAAACTCTTGGGGCGGCTGGCGGGCAAAGGCAGGAGTGAAGGGGAGCAACACCACCTGCTCAAAACCCATCTGCGCCAGCAGAGCCAGCTTTTCGGCAGGGGGAGTGAGCAACAGTTGCCTGCGCCCCGTCAATACTTCTTGGGGGTGAGGATGAAAGGTGAGAACCGTGCGCACCCCCTGCAGGGAGTCGCGAATGGGCTGCAGCACTTTCTGATGGCCCAGGTGCAAGCCATCGAAGTTCCCGATGGCAACGGCGGTGGGTCGCAAGGTTTGAGCCAGGTCAGAAGTTACGTGCACCGCTTGGGATCCCGAACAACAGCTGATTAACCACCGCCCGACAATCTCTACCAGAGGGGCCAAAGCAAAGCCATGAGCCCGCTCAGGCCGGCCACAGCCCACAAGCTACGTCGCAGGCGCTGCAACACAGGGTCGATTTGATAGTGGACGATCAGCCGATGCTGCGCCAGCTCCTCGTCCGATTTCGCGTAGATCGCCCCATCGTACCAGCCACTTTCTTCATAGGGGATCCGCGCCTGCACCAAGCGCCGCCGCACATAGGCCCATCCCAAGTAGAGGTGGAGCAACACCAGGCTGAGCAAGGCATTGGCCCCCAGCACAGACCCAGAGACGAAGTGGCCCCAATCCCCGGCAAAGCTGCCCCAGACCAGCGGCGAAACCGCCAGCACAACAGCTCCCCAAACCCCAAAGATTCGTTTTAAGTAAGGGATCCACCCCAAAGCAGGCCAGGAAAAAGGAAAGGCTTCCCTCAGCTCTGCGTATTGCCGGAGCGGCTGCTGCTCAGGGGGGATGGGATGGGAGGGATCCACCATATGGCCTTAATGTATCTACACAAAATGATACTGGCAGGCCCAGCCCCCCGCCAAGCCCAGCCCAGCCGCAGTTCAACCGAGGAGAAGAGGAGTATCGTATTAGAGTGTGGTCGCATCTACCTCTCGTTCTACCATGAGCGTCCCAGGCGAACCTGCCGCCACCACCGCCCCCTATGTGATCCTGAGAGAGCCGGACGGCAGCCAGAGGAAGTACATTCTCGCCGGAGCGACCGCTTGGACGCTGGGCCGCGATGAAGACAACGCCATCGTCCTGACCGATCCCAGCGTTTCCCGCCAACATGCCCTGCTGCAATACCTGGACAACAACAGCATCTATCTCATCGATCTGGGCAGCCGCAACGGCTCGTTCGTCAACAATCGCCGCGTCAGCATTCCCACCCTGCTGCAAGATGGAGATCACCTCACCCTCGGACAATCCCAGCTCGAGTTCCACAGCGGATCCCTGGCCAGCCCAGAACCCAGTCCTGCGGCCAAACTGTCGGACACCCTGGTTTTGCAAACCCGCTGGCTGATCTCGGTGGCCGTGGTGGATGTGCGCGGCTACGGACAACTGACCCAGCAACTGGACGAGCGCCTCCTCTCCCAGGTGATGGGCGATTGGTTCCGGCGCGGCGGAGATATCATTCAGCAGTACGGCGGCACTGTCGATAAGTACATCGGCGACGCGATCATGGCCGTCTGGTTTCATGCGCCCCAGGCCAATGAGGATCCCTTACAAGCTGAACAAGTGGGGATCGAGCTCGACGTGAAGTCGGTTTTGCGGGCCATGGTGAAGCTGTTTCAGATGACCGAGCAACTGAACGGCGAGTTTCCGCTGCCTTCTCCCCTGCGCCTGGGGGCGGGCGTCAACACCGGCTCGGCCATTGTTCGCCAGGTGGGCAACAACACCCGCCAGGAATACACCGCCCTGGGCGATACGGTCAATTTGGCCTTTCGCATCGAGAGTGTTACCCGCACCCTCAACGCCGACTTGGCCATCAGCCACGACACCTATACCTGCTTGGCGCAACAACTGGGACAGGCAGCTACCTGCTTTGCGCAGCAGGCGGTTCAGCTCAAGGGATATACCCACCCGCACCAGGTGTACTACTGCGATGTGGGGGCTCTGCAGGCCGTTCTCGGCACCTAGACCCCGCATCCCGATAGCTGGGGACGGCTCGCCGGGCCATGGGATCCCGCTGTTCTTCCAGAACCTTCTGCCGCTCTGTCGGCCGATGGGAGGGCAAGGCCCTTTCGACCGCACAAGAGCCCGACTCCTGACTGGGGTGAATCGGTGGTGGCAGAGCTTGATCAGGGGGAAAACCTGCGCAAAAGCTGCGGATCCACCTCGCCCACATAGGTATTCAGCCCGATAGCCGTGGCGATCAAAGCCCCATCCACCTCCACCCGCCGGTACTGGGCGATGGCCTCTGCCAGGGGCACATCCACCACGCGCCGATTTTGCCAGGCCACCATGCGGTCGTACTTGCCCTGGGCGATCAAGTCCACAGCCGCCACCCCAAAAGCTGCCCCCAGCAGACGATCCAAAGGAGAAGGGGTGCCTCCCCGCTGCAGATGGCCCAAAACCATCACCCGCGTCTCGATGCCGGTGCGCAGCGCGATCTCGTTGCCGATGTAATAGCCAATACCGCCGTAGAGAGACTGCCCCAGGCTGTTGGTGTAGGTCACCGGCTCTCCCGACTCGGTGCGAACAGCCTCCGCCACCACCACAATGCTGAAATTGTTGCCCCGCTCTTTGCGGTCGAGGATTCTTTTGCAGACGTTTTCCAGCTTGTAGGGGATCTCCGGGATCAGGATCACATGCGCCCCCCCGGCGATGCCAGCGCTGAGGGCAATGTGACCGGCATCCCGCCCCATCACCTCCATGACCATGACGCGGCTGTGGCTGATGGCCGTGTAGGTGAGCTGATCCAGAGCCTGCACCGCCACGCTCAGAGCCGTATTGAATCCCACGGAATACTCGGTGGCGCCGACATCGTTGTCGATGGTCTTAGGGATCCCGACAAAGTTCCAATCCCCCTGCAAAGCTAGCTGCCGGAGAATGGCCAGGCTGCCATCTCCCCCCACCCCAATGAGCGCATCCAACCCCAGCCGGTGGTAACCCGTGATCACCTCTGCCGAGCGATCCACCAAGCTGCCATCGGGCATGGGATAGGCGAAGGGGTTGCCCCTGTTCACCGTACCCAGAATGGTGCCGCCATAGCGCAAAATGCCCGAAACCCGCTTCACGTCCAGCAGCTCCGCTTCCACCGGTCGCGCCATCAGACCTGCGGTCGCGTTTTTGATGCCGTAAACCTCCATGTCATAGTCGCGGGCCCGCCGCACCACCGCCCGGATGACGGCGTTGAGGCCGCCACAATCGCCACCGCTGGTGAGGATCCCAATTCGCTTCCGTTTCGGCATGGTGCTCTAGGATGAACAGTTTGAACAAAAAAATTAAGAACTTCTTCGCTCCGCAGTTTCGAGCCGACTAGACTCTACTCCTGCAAGTGGCTTACAGCGGGCCCTGGGCCCTAGCAAGCTGTAGCCATGGGGCGCTTGACCAACCGCAGAGAAGGGAAGGCGACGGCTGGATTGATTATGTCCAGCCCTTGGGACCAAGATGCCTAGCAGAGTTTGCAGTGGGCGAGCGGCTCCGCAGACAAGACCAATTGTTCAGCATCCTTCACAACAAAGAATTAAGAAATATTGCTTGGCAAAGCTAAGTTTGGAGCAGTTTCCGCTATCTCTGAGGATAGATCTTGTAGGCAAGACTTGGGGGGAACAACTTGCCAAAAAACCAAAATTATTTGTTAAGCAACTTTGATCAAAACCCATTCAGGCCAATAAGGGTAGAGATGATGGAGATATAAGGATCGGGTCTGAGTTGGGAGAAGCATTATGACTCAAACCATTGCCCAATGTGGGCTGCGGGGGGCCTCAGAGCTGCTCAGCCGTTACCGGCAAGGAGAGCGTCACTTTCCCCAATCTTGTCTGGAGTACGCCTTCTTGCGGGGGGTCGATCTGCGCCGGGCCGACCTGCGCGGGTCTGACTTGCATGGGGCCAACCTGCGCTATGCCAACCTGCGCGGCAGCAATCTGGCCAATGCCGACTTGCGCTGTGCCGATCTGCGCTATGCCGACCTGGAGGGAGCCTGTTTGGAGGGAGCCAATTTAAGCGGAGCCCAGTACAACCACAACACCTGCTTCCCCGCCGGTTTCGATCCGGTAACGGCAGGGATGCAACGGTTCGAGTTTTAGTCAAGCTTTCAATCAAGGCGGGTGCTGCCTTGCAGCCGCAGCAAGCTCTCTAAAAAAATCGGGATCCCCAGGCGGGGATCCCAGGCTGTTTATCGGGTTAGCTAGGGCTGCGTCCGGAAGCTCTTCACCTCCAAGACCGGCCCCACCTGAGCCACCGTCACCATATCTTCTTTGAGCTGTCCCTGGATGGTGACTTCCAACCCCTCTTGTAAGAGCTCTTTGGGGGCGCGGAAGAGGGCGTAGTGCTGGCCGGAAGGGAGCGTCAGCACCCACACCCCCCCTTCGATATCCAGGAACTCGATGGTACCGCTGTATTCTTGCATCACTTCCTCAGCGCTAAACCGGTGCTGCTGGGCTGGGAATCCAGGATGGCTTGCGCCCCCAAATAGGCCAGGCCCAGGCAGAGCAAACCATTGAGAAGCAAGAAGGAGCGCCCCAGCCAAGCAGAGGATCCAAGCCATAGTACCCCCTCATAGAACAGGGATCCAGCTAGAAGCAGATGGGAGGCCATGCCGATGGAGAGGCCGACAACCGCCCAACGCCAGCGCCGATGTCCCAGGAGCAGCACCATCAACAGCCCTGGGATCAACACGCTGGCAAACAAGGGGTTCAAGGCATTGGTCTGGGCTAAGGCCGTGCCCAGCTCCGGCAGGGAGCTCCCCGCCAACTGGAAGGGCCAGCGAGGGGCACCCACAATGGCCAGGCCCTGCAGCGGGAAGAGGCCGGCGCTGCCCAGCAGGATCCCTCCCAGGAGGGGCGCCGTTGCCAGCATGGGCTTGGGAGCCAGCCACCAGCGGATCAGCACCAGGATGATGTAGCCGCCCACCACCATCAGCAGCTTGGGCACCAGGGCAATCGGGCCGCCGTCAAACCAGAAGCGAGGGTTGAGGTAGCCGTTGTTGTTCAGGTATTGCAGGAAGTCCTTCAGCCACAGCAGCAGGGGGTTCTCCTCTTGCTGACCGGTGGCCCTGGCCAGCGCCTTGGCAGCATCCAGACGACCGGCGCCGTAGAAGTTCTGCTTGTCGCCGGGCACCGGGGTGGCCGACATCTTCAGCACCTCTTCCACCTTGTCCGGATCTTTGATGCCCTGAGCCTGGATCAGCGCTGCTACGCCGGCCACGTGGGGAGTGGCCATGCTGGTGCCTTGGAAGTAGGCAAAGACCGGCTCGTTGGGGTTGCGTCGGTTGATGGTCTGCTGCAGAATGCCGTGCTCAGGATGCTCGGGAGTCTTGGCCCCGCCGGGAGCGGCGATATCTACCCCAACCCCATAGTTGGAGTAGGGGGCTTTGCTGCCATCGGGCCCGGTGGCCGAGACGGCGATGACATGCGGGTAGCGGGCCGGGTAGCTCACCTGGCTTGAGTTTTCGTTGCCGGCGGCGGCGATGATCGTCACCCCTTTGCTGTGGGCATAGGCTACGGCCTCCTCCATCAGTCGGGCCGAAGCGCGGCTACCCAGGCTGAGGTTGATGATCGTGGCGCCGTGGTCGGCAGCATAGCGGATCCCTTCCACCACGTCTGACAGGGATCCAAAACCATTGGCATCCAGCACCCGCACCGGCATGATCTTGGCCTTGAAGGCAACCCCGGCCACGCCTAGGGTGTTGTTGGTGGATTGGGCGATGGTGCCGGCCACATGAGTGCCATGGCCGTTGAGGTCGGTGGGATCCTCATCGTCGTCCACGAAGTCGTAGCCCTGCACAAATTGCGTTTGGGCCAGATCCGGCACCCGCGTCACCCCGGTGTCCACCACGGCTACCGTCACCCCTTCTCCCTGGGAAATGTCCCAGGCTTCCGGCATGCGGATGGCTCGCAGGTTCCATTGCTGGGGATAGAGGGGATCGTCGGGCACAAAAGCCGCCTGAAATTGGTAATTGGGGTGGGCATACTCGACCAGGGCTTCCCGCGAGAGCCGTTTGATGAGCCGCCGTGTGGCTCCTGGATGTTCCGCATCCACATCGAACAGGTAGATAGCCTCCTGGCGGGCAAAAGCGCTGTTGCTGCTGGGTCGCAGCGGCAAATTGTAGGCTTTGGCAAGAGCAGCGATCTCAGTGGGAGTGGCCGTGTTGACAAAGTTGACCACGATGCTGTCGTAGGGGGTGGATCCCTTGCCGCAGGCCGTCAGCAGCAGTGCCATCAGGCCAGCGCAGCAGAGACCCAACCAGCGTCTGAAGTTCATCATGCACGCCCTCGGGATCCAAAATTGTTGCCACCAGTATGCCCTCTGGATGGGCAATTGACCAGAAAATCAGCACGCTGCGTCACGAGCCTGTTCCTGTTGCCAACTTTTTCGGGGGCCACTCAGAAAACCCAGAAAAAGGGATCCCTCTGGCCAAACGATTTGTCCCGATGCATGATGGATCTGTAAGAACTTGAAATACTTCTTAACACCAGTTCTCAGTATCTCGTCATCACAGCCAAGAGAGGAACCAGCATGAGCATCGGATGGCAACGGATACTGCGCGTCGGGGCAAGCTTTTGCCTGGGGCTGTGGATTTGGCTAGGTGGGGGATCCCCGCTCTGGGCCCAGCCTGCTTTGCCAGTGGTGGAGATGGAGTTGCCGCAGCCGCCGGTGCCGGTTTTGGATTTGGCGGATCAGTTGACCAGCAATCAGGAAGCACAACTGGCCGAGCATCTGAACCGGTTGGAGGAAGAAACGGGCTGGAAGCTGCGGGTGCTGACCCAGTTTGACCAAACCCCAGGCCGCCAAGTGAAAGAGTACTGGGGCCTGAACGAGCGCAGCGTTTTGATGGTGGCCGATCCCAGGGGAGGCAACTTGCTGGCCTTTAACGTGGGAGACGCGGTGCGGGAGATCCTGCCGCGTACCTTTTGGATTGAGCTGCAATCTCGCTTCGGCAACCAGTTCTACGTGCGAGAGCACGGCACTCAGCGCGCCATTTTGGAAACCGTTGACGTTTTGGATCGCTGTTTTCACCAAGGGGGCTGCCGTGTGGTGCCCGGACTGCCGCAGGAGCAGTGGATCCTGACGCTGCTCACCTCTATCTTGGGCGGGATCGTCTTCGGGTTTGCCGGCAAACCCCGCCACGCGGAGGAGCTGTTTAACTGGCGTTGGGCTTTGCTTATCTCTCCCTTGTGGTTCATTTTGTTTGGGGCCTTCGGCATCGGCCCGGTGATCACCCGCACCCAGGATTGGCTCCCGCTGGTGCGCAACATCCTGGGCTTTCTCGCAGGAGCCTTGGTGATCTACTTGGCCCCCATTGCCCAACCGGCAGCGGAGCAGCAGTAGCCGTCCTGCCAAGTTGAGGCTAAGCTCCCTTCCCCTCTCCCTCTGGGAGGGGGGTGGGCCTCTGGGTCAAGAAAGCATCCCCCGCCTCTTGCCCCCCGAAGCAAGCCAGCGGCTGGGGGACAACTTCCCAAGAGAGAATGCTAGAATCGGTAGAGCTAAATTGCTGATGTAGCTCAGTTGGTAGAGCACTCGACTTGTAATCGAGCGGTCGTCAGTTCGAGTCTGACCATCAGCTTGGCAGGCGGCTCAGTCACTCAGCTTTGACTCTGGCAGTTTGGTTAGATTGACTTCAGGGGGATCCTTCATCCTCACCCCCTCAGATCCCCGCGCAGGGTATCTGCCAATTTGTTCCTTTGTTTGCTCTAGATGTCTATGTCGGGTCTGCCAGCCGCTACAGTTCGTCGATTGCAAAAGCTGCCCCAGGTGTCCTCGGTATGGGAAGGGGATTGCCACCGCCTACCAGGTTCGCTAGCCCTGGGATCCCAGATCTCCGCCGGCTTGGCTGAGGGGGAGTGCATTTTATGGGTGGATGGCGTTCAGGGCGTGGTGCGGGCCATGGAGGTGGTGCCTGCTGGCTCCGGCTTGGAGCCGATGGTGCGAACCTTGATCATGGCTATGGAGCGGCCCAATGCTGCCTTGCCGGCTCGTCCGCAAAAGGTCGTCGTGCGGGATCGGGAGGTGCAGTTTTTCCTGCGCGGCATTTTGCACGAGCTGGACATCAAAGTGGAATGCCAGCCGGAATTGCCGCTAATCGACGAGATCCTGCAGAGCTTTGCAGAGGCCAGTGAGGGGATCCCGCCGCCGCTGCCGGAGAACTACGCGAAGCTGCTGGCCGGCAAAGCCCTCACCCTCTGGCAAGATGCCCCCTGGGACTATCTAGAGGATCACCAAATCTTGGCGATCGAGCTAAATCGCTGGGATATTGAAACCCTCTACGTCTCGGTCATGGGGCGGCTGGGGATGGAGTACGGGGTTCTTTTTTATCGCTCGCTGCACTCCCTCAAACGGTTTCGCCAGGACGCGGGCCAACCAGAGACTTCCGAGGAGATGGAGGAAGCCTTCCTCAGGCAAGATTGTCTCTATCTCACCTTTCAAGCTCGCAATCCCGAACTCAACGAGCTATCAGACCTGGACTTGGCCGATCTGGATCCCGAAGAAATCGAGCCGAACTTCGGCACCATCCACCCTCTCGAGGGCCTGCGCGTTGTTTTGCAGGAAGATGAGGCGGCGGCTGTGGCGGTGGCTTTGGAGGCCTTGCATCGTTTTTTGAAGCAGTACCGCCGCAAGCTGGAAGAGGATTTCCAACCCTGTCAGGGGCGGTATCGCATTCCCAACCCCCAGGCCCCAGGGGAAACCCTCTCGGTGCAAGTGCGCACCTTGCCCGACTTGGCTGTAGAACTTCTGGAGCTAGAAGGAGACGAAGAAGAGCACACCCAAACCCTGCTGCGAGATGATCTGGTGCCTGAGGGTGCGCAGCTTAGCCTGGGCGTGCTGCCCTGGGCCACCGTAGAGGCGCTGCGCCGCACAGGGCAATGGCATCCTCTCCCCCAGAGTAAGCTGGTGCCAAGGGGTGAAGGGCTGCCGGTGGTGATCGTGCGCACCTCCCGCCCCAAGGCCAAGCAATTGATCGAAAACCTGCGCGGCGAAGGGGGGCCCCAGGGTGTTTGTTTTAACACAGGGGTGGATCCCTTTGCCGGCAGCCGCTACGACTTGGAAATTGTCCAAACGGGCAACCGCGACCTGCACCTGTTTGCAGAGTTTCCCGAGGACGATCCCGTGCACGCCAAAGCTCGCAGGCGCTGGGAGCGGCGTTGCCGCGAGACGGGCGGCTATTGTGGCCTGGTGGTGGCGATGGGGGTAAATTCCAACCGGCCAGAGCTGCAGGTACGCCACATTCTGGCCCTGTTTGAGATGCAGGCGCTCAACCCGACCCGATTGGGCCTGGGGCCTATGGTGCGCATTAGCCGACAGTTGCACTTTCCCTAAAGGCTTCCTGGGGCAGCCCCCAGCTAAGGGATCCCAAGACCGCCCAGGCCTCGCAGACGGCGTTTCAAAGCCTGAGGCTGGAGATATCCTTTGCCAAGCCTTTCCAGAGGCACTTTTTTGCCAGGGAAAGAGGGGGTCTCCTTGCGGAGAACTATCGCCCCGAGGCCCGACGCCGTAGCCTGTGAGCTGCAAGCAAGTGCGGCAGGGGCGGCCGTCCTGGGGTTGGAGGTGAGCCTGTGGCAGGTGTTGGGAATTTGATTTCAACCCCTTTCCATGATAGGAGGCAGCGGATCCCAGGTATCTTGCCAGCGCAAAGCCGCTTGCCGTAGCTGCGCCAAGTTGGCCGATCCGGTGCAAAAAGCGGCGATCCTCAGCTCCTCGATCACGGCTCGGAAGCTGTCCACCACCGCCTGGGCCCGCCCTCGGGAGACGGCGTGGAGAGCGGGAGCGGCCATGCCGACCACATCGGCCCCTAAGCGGATGGCTTTGGCTGCATCGATGCCGGTGCGGATGCCGCCGCTGGCCACCAGGGGCAGGTTGGGCAGGAAGCGGCGGATTTCCAGCAGGGCCAAGGCGGTTGGGATCCCCCAGTCCCGGAAGCTGTGGGCAATGCGTTTCTGGAGGGGATCGGTCTGGCGATGGGCTTCCACCTCGCTCCAGCTCGTCCCCCCTGCCCCAGCCACATCTAGGGCGGCCACGCCACACTCGGCCAGCCGCCGGGCTACTTGGGCGCTGAGGCCATTGCCCACTTCCTTGACCAGCACCGGCACCGGCAACTGGTTCACCAACTGCTCGATGCGGCGATAGAGGTTGCGCCAGTCGGGATCCCCCTGGGGCTGAACCGCCTCCTGCAGCGGGTTGAGGTGCAAAATCAGCGCATCTGCCTCGATCATCTCCACTGCCCGTCGCGCCTGCTCCAGGCCATAGCCGTAGTTGAGCTGCACAGCGCCCAGGTTGGCCAAAAGCAGAATATCCGGAGCCACTGGGCGCACCTGGTAAGTCTGGGCCAGCTCCGGGTGTTCTAAAGCTGCCCGCTGGGATCCCACCCCCATGGCAATGCCCAGCTCTTGAGCGGCAGCCGCCAGGTACAGGTTTAGCTCCCGGGCAGTGTCTGTCCCCCCGGTCATGCTGCTAATCAGCAGAGGGGCCTGCAGGCGTTTTCCCAGAAACTGGCAACTGAGATCGATCTCGGGCAGCAGCAGCTCCGGCAGCGCCACGTGCTCGAAGAAAAACCGCTCAAATCCGGTGCGGATCCCTCTGGCGTTTACGTCCTGCCGCAAAACAATGTCCAGGTGATCCTGCTTACGTTCGGAGATAGGGGATGGAGAATCGGCCATGGTCTGGATAGAGGGCTGTCCAACCGGTAGCGGGCGAACAACATTGTCCGAAGGTGGCCCGCTGTCTATGATGAGGGCGGGATCCAACCTAGTAGCCATGCAACCTTTGCACATCTTGCTGGCAGAAGGCAACCCTCATCTGCGCAGCTTGCTGGGTTGGCATCTGCAACAGGCACGGCACCGGGTTTGGGAAGCGGAGACCATTCGCCAAGCCAAAACCCTGCTGCAACAGCAGCCTGTCCACCTCTTAATTTTGGATGCGGAGCTGTCCAGCCGTGCCGGACTCCAACTATGCCGGTGGGCGCATCGCCATTGCGATGTGTTGATCTTGCTCCTCTCCCAACAGGGAGCGGAAGCCGACATCATCGCTTGGCTGAAGGCAGGCGCAGACGACTACCTCACCAAGCCCCTTAGTCTGCCCCTTCTGGATGCTCACATTCAGGCCCTGACCCGTCGGCTGCGGCGCAGCCTTCCCCCCACCTTCCTGCAGTATGGGGATCTGAAAATCGACCTGGTGCAGCGGCGCGTCACCCTGGCCGGCCAAGGCATCGACCTCACCCCGCAGGAGTTTAGCTTGCTGATGGTGCTGATCCAGGCCGATGGGGATCCTCTCTCGCGGCAGGAGCTGCTGGAGCGGGCTTGGCCCGATTCCACCGCCAACCCCCGCACCATCGATACCCACATCCTCTCCCTGCGCAAGAAACTGGAGCGCGATCCGCACCAACCCCGCCTCATTCACACTGTGCGCCAGGTGGGCTACAGCTTCGGCATAGAGCCGCCTCCTCCCTTGCAGCAGCCGAGTCGAGCTGCTG
This sequence comes from Synechococcus sp. 'PEA 65AY6A-5F PE A', assembly GCF_047462575.1. NCBI lineage: Bacteria > Bacillati > Cyanobacteriota > Cyanophyceae > Synechococcales > Synechococcaceae > Synechococcus > Synechococcus sp. 'PEA 65AY6A-5F PE A'. The sequence continues at coordinate 37,699 of NZ_JAOALE010000015.1, read as the reverse complement.
GCGCAACTGCCCCAGGATCTGGGCCTCAACAGCGGCGCCGTAGAGCTGCTTCAAGTGTCGGGTGAGTGTGAAGAGATGCACTTGCAGTTGCGTGGCTGCCTAGATGCAGTTTTCGGCAGGCAGGGTGACAAGGTAAGCCTTCACCCCAGGGGTAACTTTTGGGGGAGCGCCAAGTGCTTTGCCGTCCGCAAGCCCATCGCAGCAACGCTGTTGCCCTCGCTTGAGGTCGTTGAGGACAGTGGCGGGGTGGCATCCGAGAAACTGTGCAATGCAGGGTGCGCTCCGGTGTTGTGCGGAGAGTCGAATGACAAGGGCGCGTGTACTTCGGTCGCTCAGCGGCTGTCTGGCAGGGAGAGACGCTCTCAGGCTTGGGTGAATCACTGCCTCTCCAAAGCGATTGTTTGTAGGGCGCAGGCAACCAACAGTCCTATTGCCTTGGAAGACTTGCCCCCCGGCCCCCCTGCCCCCCGTATACGAGGGGATTGAGGGGGGCGGTCGGAGCCGGTTAGTTTACTGCTGATGGCAAAACCTTGATCAGCAGCAACCGAGCTCCTGGGCTAGACCCCAACCCCAGAAAGCACCACCATCACCACCACCGCCGCAAAGATGATCAAAGCGTAAAACTGCGCCTTGCCGTTCTCCAGATATTTCATCACTTCGCCGCCGACCATGGTCGCCAGGCCCGTCAAGTTGACCACCCCATCCACAATGCGGCTGTCCACCTCCAAGGCCTCCCGCGCCACAAAGCGGGTGCCCCGCACAAAGACCCGCTCGTAGAGGTCGTCAATGTACCACTTGTTGAGGGAGAAGTAGTACAGGGGTTGCAGACTTTGGGGGAAGGTGCTGGGATCAATACGTTTTTGCCAGTAGATAAGACCCGCCAGGGCAATGCCGATCAGCCCAATGCCCACCGAGCTGCCCGCCATGATCAGAAACTCTGCCCAATCGAAGTGGCCGGCCAGCACCGCTTGCCACTCGGCGGCCACCTGGGCCCAACCAGTTTCTGCTGCAGACTCACCAGGCGCATGGATGAAAGCCTCGAAGAAGTTGGCAAAGGGAGTGCCCACCAAGCCGATCAGCACGGAAGGAACGGCCAGCGCCACCAGCGGAATCGTCATCGATGCCGGAGATTCATGCGGCTCGGCAGCGTGGCCATGCCCTTCGTGTCCCTCTCCCCCAGCTTCGGGATGGCTGCTGGGCTGGGGCTTTTCGTAAATGTTCATGGCTCCGGGACCATAGGCCGCCTCTTTCCCGGCAAACGCGTAGGCAAAAGCCGGCACCGGTCGGCCTTGGCTGACGGCCACCTCCTGCCGCAGCTTCAGGTTGGTGCCGCGAAACTCCCCTTCAAAGGTGAGGAAGTAGATGCGGAACATGTAGAAGGCGGTGATCCCCGCCGTGAGGAAGCCCACCCCCCAGAGGGCCGGGTTGCGCTCAAAAACCGCGGCCAAAATCTCATCTTTAGACCAAAAGCCGGCAAAGGGCGGGATCCCACAGATGGCCAGCGTGCCGATCAAAAACGTGAAGGCCGTAACGGGCATGAACTTGCGCAGCCCTCCCATCAGGCGCATGTCCTGGGCCAAGACCGGGTCGTGGCCCACCACCGCCTCCATGCCATGAATTACAGAGCCAGAGCCCAAGAAGAGCAGCGCCTTGAAGTAGGCGTGGGTCATCAGGTGGAACAAGCTTGCCCCATAGGCACCGGATCCCATGGCCATGACCATGTAGCCCAGCTGGGAAATGGTGGAGTAGGCCAGGCCCTTTTTGATGTCGTTTTGGGTGATGGCAATGCTGGCCCCCAAAAAGGCCGTGCCCGCCCCTGTCCAGGCGATGAGGTCCATGACTGGTGGGATCCCTTCCAGCAGCGGGAACATGCGCGCCAACAGGAACACCCCGGCGGCCACCATCGTGGCTGCGTGGATGAGGGCCGAAATGGGCGTGGGGCCTTCCATGGCATCCGGCAGCCACACGTGCAGCGGGAACTGGGCCGACTTGGCCACCGGGCCCAAGAACACCAACACCGCAAACAGGGCAACCAAGCTGCTGCTCACCGCGCCGTTGGCCACCATCTGCTCCACATTGCGAGCCAGCTCCTCGAACCCAAACGTGCCGGAAATCCAGTAGAAGCCCAAAATGCCCAGCAACAGCCCAAAGTCCCCCACCCGGTTGACGACAAACGCCTTCTGGGCTGCCTCCGCCGCTGCCTGCCGCTCGTACCAAAAGCCAATCAGCAGGTAGGAGCACATCCCCACCAGCTCCCAGAAGACATAGATTTGCACCAGGTTGGGGCTGACCACCAGGCCCAGCATCGAGGAGGCAAACAGGCTCAGGTAGGCGTAGAAACGCACATAGCCAGGGTCGTGGGCCATGTAGCCGTCGGAGTAGATCTGCACCAGAAAGGCCACCGTGGTTACCACCACCAGCATCATGGCGCTCAAGTGATCCACCACAAAGCCCATGTCCAGGGAGAAGGAGCCCGCCTGAGCCCAGGTGAGGGTTTTGAGAACGGTCTCATGGCCCTGCACTTGGCCGGCCAAGAGGGCAAAGGCGTGAACCATCGCCGTTCCCGTCGCAAACACGCTCAAGAAGGCGGCCAGAGAGCGGTTGGCCCTTGTCCAGGCATTGAACAGCAAAATGCCCAAGCCGAGTAAAAAAGCCGCCACCAACGGATAAACGGGGATCAACCAGGCGTATGCGTAGATGAATTCCATAGGAACTGGTGCTGAATGCGTCCTCTTGCAGTGATGAGCCCTTCTTGCTGGCCGGTGGCAATCTGTCTGTCGGGATCAGGGGCCTAGGCCGGCAGGTGCTCTGGAGCCTCTGATATTGTAAATCTTTGCAACACGATCAGCGCCCCCCCTGCAACCACCCAGTCCATGAGAGCAAAGATTCTTCTTCCCGATCAACCGAGATCCCCGCAGGAGAATCGGGAGATATCCTGAAGACTCTCCCCCAGCTCAGATCCGCAAGGCCTACGGCCCGCTGACGGGATCGGCTGAGACTGTCGTTGCCAAGATGACAGGGATCCCTTGCAAGCGCTACAACTAAAGGCTGAAAGCTGCAGACTGTCTGGAGAAAAGCCCATGAGCCTGAACTTGGTGACCTTGGTGGGGCGAGCCGGCATGGATCCGGAGGTGCGCTACTTTGAGTCGGGCAGGGTGGTGTGTACCTTTAGCTTGGCGGTGAACCGCTTCCGCAAAGGCGAAGACAAGCCCGATTGGTTCAACCTAGAGCTGTGGGGGCGCACCGCCGAGGTGGCCGGAGAATATGTGCGCAAGGGCAGCCTCATTGGGGTAACCGGCAGCCTCAAGTTCGATCGCTGGAAAGACAAATCCACCGGTGAGGATCGCCAAAGACCCGTCATTGCCGTAGATCGCCTCGAACTCCTGGGATCCCGTCAAGACCGGGAGGCTGACCTGCCCGCCAAGGAGCCGTTTTGATTTGTTTGAGCGTGAGCTCCGGCCAGTCGGCGCTTGCACTCCTGCACCACCGCTGTCAAATCCTGGCTGCACCAGGGATAGCGCAAGGGTGGCCGCCGGATGACCCACAGCGGGATCCCCAGGGTTTTGGCCACTGCCTGCTTGACGGCCAGCCCACCCGCTTCTCCAGACTCCTTGCTGATGACTACCTGAGGATCTAGACTCTGCCAAAGCCGCAGTTCCTGCTCAAAGCTGAGGGGCAGGCGCATTCCGATCACCCGCTCGGCAGGGATCCCGGCTTGCACCGCTTGGGGAACCGACTCCGGCAGCACCCGCGCCCACAGTTGGCAGCGATCCTGCCAGGGCCCAAACAGGGGCAATGCCTTCACCCCCACCGTCAGCAGCACCCGCCGCCCCGCCAGTACGCCATCCGTGAGCACCGCCTGCCAGTCCGGCGCCACCTGTACCCAGGGATCCAACGCCACCGGGGGGCGCTCGTAGCGCAGGTAGGGGATCCCCAGTTGGGCGGTCACCTGCATGGCCAGTTGCGAGATCTCCTGGGCGAAGGGATGGGAAGCATCTACCAGCACGCGGATCCCGTGTTCCTGTAGGAATTGTGCCAAAGATGGCGGCGAAAATCGCGTCACCACCACCTGGCCGGGCAGATCCCGATACAGCCTTCTTCCGCCCTCGGTGGTGACGGTGGCTATCCAAGGGATCCCCTCATGGCTGAGGACGTGGGCCAAGCTGCGGCTTTCGCTGGTGCCACCGATGAGGGCCACTTCAAGTGATGTACGAACCGAGCCCATGCTGTGTTGCCAAAGTTTGCTACCAGTGGATACGATCGAGGTCTGAAGGCTGGAGGCGAGTGCTCATGATCGAGATGCATGTGGCTGGGATCGCGGTCGACGCTGTCAACCAGGCTCCCATTGTCATCTTGCGCGATACCCATGAGCGGCGTGCCCTACCCATCTGGGTAGGAAGAGCGGAGGCCAACGCCATTCTGCAGGCGCTGGACGACCAAAAGCCCCTCCGCCCCATGACCCACGACCTTATTCTGAACTCCTGGAAAGCTTGGGGGATCAAGCTGGAGCGGGTTATCATCCACGCGCTGCTGGACAACACCTTCTATGCAGTGCTTGTTACAGTCTGCGGCGATAAAAAGCAGGAGATCGACTGCCGCCCCAGCGATGCCATTGCCCTTGCCTTGCGGGCCCATGCCCCCATCTGGACCGTAGAAGAGGTGATTGCGGAAGCTTCGATCCCGATGAACCAAGATGCCGACGAGGCAGAGCGGGAGGCCTTCCATAAGTTTGTGGAAAGCGTGACGCCCAAAGACTTTATTCGCAGCCACCTCCTCAGGGATCAGCCCACGGAATCGGATGGCTGAAGCCCTGTCTTCTCCGCTAGGACAGACGCTGAGCGGCTCCAAGAGCACCCTCAGCGCCGGCAGTTGCCTCTTTCCCTGTAGACAGTTCCCCTAGGCCCTTGAGTGCCGTTTTCAGGGGCGGCTTGCCTCCACCTCAGACTTGGCCGCAAAGGACGCCCTCGCGCCAGCCCAAGGGGAGCATTTTAATTCCTGCTTATCGGCCCTAGCCGAAACGCTGCCTGCTCGTGCGGAGGGATTTCTCTAGAAACCTTTGAGACCGAGGTTATACCGCTAACCGGGGATTGCTCTCTCTCCCTCTAGAGCTCCCAGGTGCATACGGCTCATCTTGGAACTCAGGGTGTTTTGCTTTGACACCCTGTTGCCGTCCAAGGCAGGCGGGCTTGCTTCAAAGCCACCGTCCCCCTGGCAAGAATGGCAGGGGAGTTTGCCCAGCTTGACAAAGGGAGTACCGACACCCTAGTTTCTAGCAAATTGTGCGGCTTGTGCGGCTAGGACGGCTTCATCGAGAGTGATCCTGCTCCCCTGGGGCAGTTGATTGGCTTGACTTTTCTTTATTGCGCCATTTGTCCGAGAAGTCAGCTCGTTTGCGCCTTCTACCCCTAGACCTGTGCCGCGCTTTTTAGCCAAAGCCGGGGGGTCGGAGCTGTGGGCCAAGCGGGGAGATCCTCGGTCTTGCTGGCATTTCGGCCTACAATCAAGCTAGAGCAGCCCTTTTTTAGCAAGCCATGCAGACTCTAGATCGGCCCAACGCGCCCTCTCAGCAGCCCTACCCAGAACCGGTCTACCCCCGTCGTCCTACCCGCACCGTAGCCGTAGGCAACGTGTTGATCGGCAGCCAGCACCCGGTGGTGGTGCAGTCCATGATCAACGAAGACACTCTCGACATCGATGCGGCGGTGGCGGCCATCCGTCGTCTGCACGAGGCGGGCTCGGAGATCGTGCGGGTTACCGTTCCCAGCATGGCCCATGCCAAGGCGATGGAGGCGATTCGGAGCAAGCTGATCCAAACCTACAAGCCGGTGCCGCTGGTGGCCGATGTCCACCACAACGGCATCAAGATCGCCCTGGAGGTCGCCCAATACGTGGACAAGGTGCGCATCAACCCGGGTCTGTTCGTCCTGGAAAAGCCGCAGCCCGGTCGCACCGAGTACACCCAAGCCGAACTGGAGGCCATCCGCAATAAGATCCGCGAAACCTTCACCCCCCTGGTGCAGACCCTCAAAGCTCAGAACAAAGCCCTGCGCATCGGCGTCAACCACGGATCCCTGGCCGAGCGCATGCTCTTCATGTATGGAGACACTCCAGAGGGCATGGTGGAGTCGGCCCTAGAATATGCCGAGATTTGCGCCGAGCAAGACTTCCACAACGTAGTTCTTTCCTTCAAAGCTTCCCGTCCGCAGGTGATGTTGGCGGCCTACCGGCTGGCGGCCCGCCGCTTCGATGCCTTGGGCCTGAACTACCCCTTCCACTTGGGGGTGACCGAGGCCGGCGATGGAGAATATGGCCGCATCAAATCGGCAGTGGGGATCGGGACGCTTCTGGCCGAGGGGATCGGTGACACCATTCGGGTTTCCCTAACCGAAGCCCCGGAAAAAGAGATCCCGGTGGCCTACGGCATCTTGCAGGCCCTCAACCTGCGCAAAACCATGGTGGAATATGTGGCCTGCCCCTCCTGTGGCCGCACCCTCTTCAACTTGGAGGAAGTACTGCAGAAGGTGCGGGCCGCAACCCAGCACCTGGTGGGCCTCGACATTGCCGTCATGGGCTGCATCGTCAACGGGCCGGGGGAAATGGCCGACGCCGACTACGGCTATGTGGGGAAAACCCCCGGCTACATCTCCCTCTACCGCGGAAAGGAGGAGGTGAAGAAGGTGCCCGAGTCGGAGGGCGTCCAGGCGCTGATCGAGCTCATCAAAGCCGATGGGCGGTGGGTGGATCCCCCAGAAGGAAGCCCAAGTAACTAAAACCAAAAGAGAGGGCAGCAGTCCACCAGCAGGTCTCCTTGCCTGCTAGCCTAGAAGATGCGTTGAACAGCTCCCAGTATGACCAGCACTCTCCCCACTCGCTCGTTTAACACCAGCCGCTCCAGGCAGATCTTTGCACGGGCGCAGCAGCTTATGCCGGGGGGCGTCAGCTCTCCGGTGCGTGCCTTTAAGTCGGTGGGCGGGGATCCCGTCGTCTTCGACCGCGTTGCCGGCGCCTACGCCTGGGATGTGGATGGCAACCAGTACATCGACTACATCGGCAGTTGGGGGCCGGCGATTGTCGGCCACGCCCACCCCGAGGTGATCGAGGCGTTGCGGCGGGCCCTGGAGAAAGGCACCAGCTTTGGCGCCCCTTGCGTTTTGGAAAACGAGCTGGCCGAGCGGGTGATCGAGGCGGTGCCCAGCGTGGAGATGGTGCGCTTTGTCAACTCCGGCACCGAAGCCTGCATGGCGGCGCTGCGCCTGATGCGGGCCTACACCGGGCGGGAAAAGGTGATCAAGTTCGAGGGCTGCTACCACGGCCATGCGGACATGTTTTTGGTCAAGGCCGGCTCGGGGGTAGCCACGCTGGGCCTGCCAGATTCGCCGGGGGTGCCCAAGGCTGCCACCAGTGCCACGCTGACCGCCCCCTACAACGACCTAGAGGCAGTCAAGGCTCTGTTTGAGCAGTATCCCGACTCCATTGCCGGCGTGATCCTGGAGCCGGTGGTGGGCAATGCCGGCTTCATTCCGCCGCAGCCGGGCTTTTTGGAGGGTTTGCGGGAGCTGACGCAAAAGTATGGCGCCCTGCTGGTGTTTGACGAGGTGATGACCGGCTTTCGCATCAGCTACGGCGGCGTGCAGGCCAAGTTTGGCGTCATCCCCGATTTGACCACCCTGGGCAAGGTGATCGGCGGCGGCCTGCCGGTGGGGGCCTACGGCGGTCGGCGGGAGATTATGGAGATGGTGGCGCCGGCGGGGCCCATGTACCAGGCGGGCACCCTCTCCGGCAACCCCCTGGCCATGACGGCCGGGATCCACACTCTGGACATCTTGCGCCGACCCGGTACCTATGAGTATCTGGAGCGGATTACCGAGCAGTTGGCGACGGGGCTGCTGCAGATTGCACAAGAGACCGGTCATGAGATGTGCGGGGGCTATTTGCCCGGCATGTTCGGCTTCTTCTTCACCGCCGGCCCGGTGCGCAACTACGAGGAGGCCAAGCGCTCGGATTTGCAGAAGTTTGCCCGCTTCCACCGCGGCATGCTGGAGCGGGGGGTGTATCTGGCGCCCTCGCAATTTGAGGCCGGCTTCACTTCCCTGGCCCACACCGAGGCCGATGTGGAGAGAACCCTAGAGGCAGCGCGAGAGGTGCTGCGCACGCTCTAGGGTTTTTCTCCCCTCTCCCCTTGAGAGAGGGGTTGGGGGTGAGGGAGCTCCCTTGCTGCATTGGGATCCCCGACCATGGCCGAGCACATCCACCGCAACTGGCGCATCACCACCCAAACTACCGACAAGGGGTTTATCTTTTGCTGCCAGCGGCTACGTCAGGATGGCTCAGTGGAGCCTGCTGCCAAAGCCTACGGCTACTTCCAAAATGAGGCCGAGGCGATTTTGGCGGGCATGGTCTGGATCGACCGGCAGCAACTTCCGGATCACCTGGACGGCTTGCTCTTCGACAACGAGGAGCCAGAGGGCTAGACAGAAGCTTCTTCGCGTACCAACTGTTCCCAGCCCAAGCCTTTGAGGGCGGCGTTGCGCCGCAGCGGGCGGGTGACCAACTCCAGCAGCGCCTGGGTGTTGCCGAAGCCGTGGATCGGGGCAAAGGTAAACTCCACCGACCATTTGGTGGTGATGCCGCGGGCCTCGAGGGGGTTGGCGTGGGCCATGCCCGTGATCACCAGATCCGGCTGCAGGGCTTTGATGCGCTGCAGTTGGTGGTAGTTATCCGGCTTCTCCACCAGGGTGGGCTTGGGCACCCCCATCTCCTCGCAGGTGCGCTCCAAGAGGGCCAGCTCGGCGGCTTGGTAGCGCTTGTCGAGGTAAGGGATCCCGATTTCCTGCACCGTCATGCCGCAGCGCACCAGGAAGCGGGCCAGGGAGACCTCCAGCAGGTTATCCCCCATGAAGAAGACGCTCTTGCCCCGCAGCAGGCCCAGGTACTCTTGAACTTGGGGGTGGCGCCACACTTCCGCTTCCCGCTCTGCCAGGCCTGGAGTCGGGATTCCCAGCTCGCGGGCAATGGCTTCGATCCAGGCGCGGGTGCCATCTGGCCCGATGGGAAAAGGAGCAGGGATGAGCTTGGCCTTTTTGCGGCGCACCAGCGTGGTGGCGGTGCGGCTGAGGAAAGGATTCACCCCCACCACATGGGTGCCCGGCTCGATGGCCGGCAGCTCCCCGTAGCGCTTGGCCGGCAGCCAGCCGGAGACGCGGATCCCGTATTTTTTCAGCTCCAGAGTGAGTTGGGTAACCACCGGATCCGGCACGGAGCCGAAGATGACCAGCGGCGGGTGGGGGTGGAAGCCCTCTTCCTCTTTCTTTTTGCCGGAGCGCAGCCCGTAGAAAAGGGCCTGCAGGCCGCCCCGCGTCTCCCGCTCCTCTTCCTGCACCTGCTCCGGGCAGCGCTGGGCCATGGAAGCCAACACCGTGTCTTCCCCCTGGGTAAAGGCGTAGTCGAGGCCGTTGGCCCGCGCCACCACAATCGGGATCCCGATCTCGGCCTCTAGCTTCTGTGCCAGGCCCTCCAGATCCATTTTGATGATCTCGGTGGTGCAGGTGCCGATCCAGACGATGACGCTGGGGTTGCGATCCCGCTGGATTTGCAGGCACAGCCGCTTCAGCTCCTCGTAGTCGTTGAGCTTGGCGCTGATATCTCCCTCTTCCAGCTCGGCCATGGCATAGCGCGGCTCGGCGAAGATCATCACCCCCATGGCATTTTGCAAAAAGTAGCCACAGGTTTTGGTGCCGATCACCAAAAAGAAGCTGTCTTCGATTTTGGGGTAGAGCCAGGCCACGCAACTAATCGGGCAGAAGGTGTGGTAGTTGCCGGTCTCGCATTGAAAGTGGAGGGTATTGGAAGTATCCACAGCAGCAGTCATCGTCGGCTCCTAGAAAAGGGTTTGTCAAGCTAGAGGGCGACCAACTGGGGCACGCCCACCAATTTTTCGCTCAGATCCCAGAGCAGCTTGGCCTTGGCCTCGTCCCCTGCTTCGTCCGAGACTTCTTGGTTAAAGGGCTTGGCATTCTTGCGTTGCCGGTTGCCCCAGCTCCAGTAGAACCCTGACTGGCGAAACTCGGGATCCGCCACCACCTGGGCCACCCGCTCGCCGGCCAGCTCCTGGGAGACATAGCCACCGGTGATGTTTTTTTGAAACCAGGGGAAGAGCTTTTGGAACAGGGGATAGTGATGGCGGAAGAGGCCTGTTTCCGCCACGCAGCCGGGGTAGAGGGAGAGGAAGGTGATGCCGGTGCTCTCGTGGAAGCGGCGGTGCAGCTCCCGCATGGTGAGGATGTTGCAGACTTTGCTGTCTTTGTAGGCCTTGACGGGATCGAACTTGCCGCCATCGGCCATGCTGATCGGCTCCTTGAAACCCTGGGCAAAACCCCGCAGATCCCCCAGGTGGGGTTGGGGCGGGATCTTGCCCCCCAGCTCCTTGGGGTTGTGGGTGACGGTGCCCAAGATCACCAGCCGCCGATCCGGGTAAGTGGAGCGCTTCAGATCCTCCAGCATCAAATGGCAGAGCAAGAAGTGCCCCAGGTGGTTGGTGGCCATGGTCAGCTCATAGCCCTCCGGGCTGCGCAGGGGCTGCTTGAGCAAGGGCATGTAGATGGCGGCGTTGCACACCAGGGCATCCAGAGAGCGGCCCGACTGGCGAAATTGCTCGACAAATTGCCGCACACTGGCCAGGCTGGCCAGATCGATCGGCATCAAGGTGTAGCTGCCCTGGGGGATCCCCACCTGCTGGGCCATCCGCCGGCCTTTGTCCAGATCCCGACAGGCCATCACCACGTGCCAGCCCCGCTTGGCCAAAGCCAAAGCCGCATACAGGCCGACGCCGGAAGAAGCTCCGGTAATCACCACGGTGGGTTGCGCTTGTGCTTGCATATCCAACTCCTCTGCCATGTCCTCAAGAGGGATTTCCTGCACAATCCATCTTGGAGTGGAAAGCGGGCCAGACAACGAATTGATAAGGTTTGCGACGGTTTTTCGAAACAATTGCTTCACTTTTAGACACACCGGCAAGCTGGCAGGCTTGGGATCCCTTACACCAGCGCCGGCTCCCGCACGGGGGTTTTGTAAAAGTCCGAAAGCAGGGCAAACAGCTCCCGATCCTCGGCAGGCCGGGGCACGATCCCCTCCGGGCGGGCCAGCAGCTCGTCGGCGATGTTCAGGTAGTACTGACAGACGGGCTCCAGGCTGGGATCCGTCTCTGCCATCTCGAAGAGGGTTTTGCCCTTCACCCGCGAGATGCGAATGTCCTCGACCAGTGGCAACACCTCGAGCACGGGCATGGGCACTGCCGAGACGTATTGGTCGATGAGATCCCGCTTGCTGGTGCGATTGCCGATCAACCCGGCCAGCCGCAGCTTGCGGGTTTTGGCCTTCTCCCGCACCGAGGCGGCAATGCGATTGGCGGCAAAGAGGGCGTCAAAGCCGTTGTCGGTCACGATCACGCAGTAGTCGGCGTAGTTGAGGGGGGCAGCAAAGCCGCCGCACACCACGTCCCCCAGCACGTCGAAGAGAATGACGTCGTATTCATCGAAAGCATTTAGCTCCTTCAGGAGTTTGACGGTCTCCCCCACCACATAGCCGCCACAGCCGGCCCCCGCCGGTGGACCGCCCGCCTCGACGCAATCTACGCCGCCATAGCCGCGGTAGATCACGTCCTCCGGGTAGATGTCTTCGTAGTGGTAGCCCTTGGCCTCCAGAGTGTCGATGATGGTGGGGATCAAAAAGCCGGTCAGGGTGAAGGTGCTGTCGTGCTTGGGATCACAGCCGATCTGCAGAACCTTTTTGCCCCGCTTGGCCAAAGCCACCGAGAGGTTGCAACTGGTGGTGGACTTGCCGATCCCACCCTTTCCGTAAACTGCCAACTTCACAGCACGTTCCTCCACAAGCCTGGCAAAGGCCATTATCGGCAGCCCATCCACCTCCTGAGAAGTGTTAAGAAGAGTTAAGGGAAGTCTAAAACAGGTTAAAGGAGTTTCCTAAATCGCTGGACAGACAAAATTCCGTCCAAAAGATTTTTAGAGCTAGATTTTAGCTGTTTATCAGCTTTTGTTTTTTGTTTTTGTATAAAAGTAGATCAAAAGCAAATGATGCCTCTCTCCTCGCCTCTGACGAGCGCTGACGACAAACGTCCTCCCGTCAACCCGATGGAGACGGCTGGCGGGATCCCTGTTCCCGGTGTGAGGGCGGGTCTCAAGAATTGTCTCAATGTCCAGAGGAGCGGCGGAATCGGCAATTCAAAAGGGATCCCTTAGGGATCGAAGGCAAAGGTCATCTGCACGGCCCCTGTAGAATCCACCTCAACCCTGCGCAGGAATTCCCGCAGGTAGGCGCGGCGCTCACTCTCGCTGAGGTCTTGCCAGAAGGGCGGGATGGAGAGAGTTTGGGCAATCTGGAGGAAGTTGGCGGGGGGGAGCTGTTCCAGCTTTTGGGCCAAGCGGGCCGTTTCCGCCCGCAACTGGTAGCAGCGCTGGGCCAGGGCAGGTTCGTCCATTAGTCCAGATTGCTGCAGCTCCTCCAGTTGTCGCAGCCGCTCGCTGTTGGCTTGGATCTGGGCTTGGAGCTGTTGGCGGGTTTGATCCAGGGCCTGCCGATCCAGGTTTTGGGCCCGCTGGGGGAGCTGTTGGCAGACTTGGCGGATCACCTCCTGCAGAACGGCGGCGTAGTGGAGGCTGTAGCGACAGGTTTGGCAACGCAGGTAGAGGTAGGAGGAGCCGTTCTTCTTGGCCTTGCGAGGGGTGGTTTGCACAATGCGCAGAAGGCTGCCGCAGACGCGGCAATGGACTAGGCCGGCCAAGGCGCGGGGGGCGCTGGCGCTGCGGCGCGGGATCTTTTGGTTGCGTTTGAGCCAGCGATCGATCTGGGCGGCCTCGGCGCGGCTGAGGAGAGCCGGGTGGGTATCGCGCAGAACGGTGCCGTCGGCGTAGGCCAGATCTCCACGATAGACCGGGTTGAGCAGCCAGTTGCGCCCGGTGGCCACCGAAATGCGCTTGTGGTGTTTTTCAGCGATGAAGCGCACCGCCTGGCGCAAGGATCCGTAGAGAAGAAAGTGCTGGAAAAAATCCTGAACAATGGGGGCTTGGCGGCGATCCAGCGCGTAGCGATCCCCTTCGCGGCGGTAGCCAAAGGGGGCAGGCCCAGGGGGAGGCTTGCCCGCTAGACGGTTTTGGGCTTGGCTGCAGCAGAGGCGGCGGCTCTGCAATTGATGGGGGAGCTCGGCCAGCAGCGGGATCCAATCGGCAGCAGCGCTGGGGGTGTGCAGGCCGGACTCGTTGACCAAGCTGAGGCGGAGCCCCGCTTGTTGGATCTGCAATAGCCGTTGGTGGACTTCCTCCACTCGATCCCCCAGATCCGCCAGGCGCACCAGCAGCACCTGCTGCACCGATCCGGCGGCAATGCCCTGCAACAGCTCTTCCAGATGGATGCGGGATCCCCAGTCGTGCCAGATGGGATCGGCCCCGTGTGCTTTCAACCAGGCCAGCTCCTGGTCTGGCCAAGAGGCATGGGCGGGCGTGTAGAGGTAGCCGCAAACGCTCATGGACAAGCAAACTCTCACCGCTGCTGTACCCGCACCCGACACCCCTCTTGGCCAGGGATCCCAGCTAGGCTAAGGGAGAGACAAACCGGCAAGCCTTGGCCGCCGAAGGCTCTCCGCAAGATGGCTTTACTCCACCGCCGCAGCCGCGTATTCCAGCTCCTCTTCCGAAACCTCCAGCGGCGCCTCCTCGACTTGTCCTTGCTTGGCAGCCCGCAGTTGCTCGCGGTACTTGGCCGCCATTTCTTCTGCTTTTTCGTAAACCAGCTTGGGATCTCGCAGCATGTCGCCGGGATTGGGCTCCAGTTGCTTGGTAGACAGCGAGATGCGACCCCGTTCTGCGTCTAGGTCGATGATCATCACCTTCACTTCGTCGTTGACGTTGAAGACGCTGTGAGGCGTGTCGACATGCTCGTGGGAGATCTCGGAAATGTGCAGCAAGCCAGAGACGCCGCCAATGTCGATGAAGGCACCGTAAGGCTTGATGCCGCGCACCGTGCCGACCACTACCTCGCCCACCTCCAGCTTGTTCATCTTCCGCTCCACCAGGGCGCGGCGATGGCTCAACACCAGTCGGTTGCGGTCTTCGTCCACCTCCAAAAACTTCAGGGGCAGCTCTTCGCCCACCAGCTCTTCCTTGGGCTTGCGGCTGCTGATGTGGGAGCCGGGGATAAAGCCGCGCAGTCCCTCAATACGCACCAGGGCGCCTCCGCGGTTGGTGGCAAAAATGGTGGCCCGCACCGTGGCGTCTTCTTTTTGTAGCTGCCGCACCCGCTCCCAGGCCCGCATGTACTCGATGCGGCGGATGGAGAGGGTCAGTTGCCCCTCTTCATTTTCTTCGGTGAGGATAAAAAACTCGCGCGTCTCTCCCGGCTGCAGCACCTCGTGCGGATCCTCTATCCGGCTGATGGACATCTCCTGCAAAGGCAGGAAGGCAGCCGTCTTCGCCCCAATATCGATCAACGCACCGCCCGGCTCCACCGAAAATACCGTGCCAGCTACAATTTCGCCAGGGCTGAAGTGATAGTCGTACTTATCCAAGAGGGCGGCAAAGTCCTCGGTGGTGAAACCTACATCGGCAGCAGCGGTGAATCGACTCATAGGGGTGTAACAGCAGAGCAGTTGATGCGAATTAGCAGTTGAACTTGTAAGGAACAGCTCCCATACTCGCTCACCCTCCCAGGCGGGACAGGCAATGGCTTGGGAAATACTATAGTAGCTTAAGAGGGCAGCTTTTGTGGCAAACTTCCTCGCGATCCTGCCAAGCTAGAGAGAGAGGGCCACAGGTGGGAGAGGGGCGATTGCACTTTATCGACCAGGCGGAAATTGAAGTGCAGGCGGGGAACGGCGGAGATGGCATTGTTGCCTTTCGCCGGGAAAAGTATGTGCCCGCCGGAGGGCCCTCAGGGGGCAATGGAGGACGGGGCGGCTCGGTGATCCTGGTGGCAGATCCCGGCCTGCAGACCTTGTTGGATTTTCGCTTTCAGCCGGTGATCAAGGCAGAACATGGGGCCAAAGGGGGGCCCAACCATCGCAGTGGCGCCAGTGGTGCGGATCGGCTGGTGCGGGTGCCCTGCGGCACAATGGTGTTCGACACAGAGACCGGCGAGCTGCTGGGGGATCTGGTGCAGCCCGGGGATCGGCTGCTGGTGGCTCGGGGCGGGAAAGGCGGCCTGGGCAATGCCCATTTTCTCAGCAACCACAATCGGGCTCCCCGCCAATTTACCAGGGGCCAACCGGGAGAGCGGCGACGCCTGCGCCTGGAGCTAAAGCTCATTGCCGAGGTGGGGATCGTCGGTATGCCCAATGCGGGCAAATCCACCCTGATCTCGGTGGTCTCGTCCGCCCGGCCCAAGATCGCCGATTACCCCTTCACCACCCTGCAGCCCAATTTGGGAGTGGTGCCCCATCCTGCCGGGGATGGGGTGGTGTTTGCCGACATTCCCGGACTGATCGAGGGGGCACACCGAGGGGTGGGGTTGGGCCACGACTTTTTGCGCCATGTGGAGCGCACGCGGGTGTTGATCCACCTGGTGGACGGCACAGCAGCAGATCCCGTCAGGGATTACCAAATCATTCAGCAGGAGCTGCGCGCCTACGGCCACGGGCTAAGCGACAAGCCGCAGATTGTGGTTTTGAACAAGATCGATGCCCTTGAGCCCCAGGAGGTGAGCGAGCGCACCCAGCGGCTGTCAATGGCTGCCGGTGCCCCGGTATCGGCCATCTCGGCGGTTGCCAGGCAGGGGCTGGAGCCCTTGTTGCAGCGGGTGTGGCAGTGCCTGGGCCGGGATCCGGATCTCCATCGACCCGCGGCGGCTAGCAAAATCCAGCCAGTTCGGGGGCAGGAGAATCTTAGAATAGGAGTGCCCCTGCCTTCCCAAAACTCAGAGATGAGCGGCTATGTATATCTCGGCGGAGGATCTGCCCCCCGATTTGCGCCAGATCAAGTTGGCCATTGAGCAGGCGGCCCAGGCGAGGGCGGGAGCTTGTGTGGAGCTGTTGATGCTCCTGCGGTTGTTGGAGGATCTGCACCGCACGATTTTGGAGGGGGCCTTCCGAGAGTCTTTGCCCAACACCCGGCAAGAGCTCTATCGGGTGCTTCAGGATTTGGAGGAAGCAGGCGACTGGCCCTATTTGCCTCGTCTGCATATTCAAGCGCTGATGCAACGGCTAAAAGATTGGCCGCAGGGATCCCTGTCGGTGCCGCCTACCCCTCGTTCTGGGGGAGTTGCGGAAGTGGTGGAAAGCCCTAGCCGCTCCGAGTCTTGAGGTTTTGCTTTTTTCTCCCGAATGGCCGAGTATTTTAAGCTCCATCCACAGCATCCCCAGGCCCGTTCCATCCAACGGATTGCAGCCGCTCTGCGGGAAGGGGCGGTCATGCTTTACCCCACCGATACGGTCTATGCCATTGGCTGCGATGTCACCCACAAGCAGGCGGTGGAGCGGGTAAGGCGTCTCAAGCGGCTTTCCAACGACAAGCCCCTCACCTTTTTGTGCCCTTCGCTTTCCCAAATTGCCCAGTATGCCCAAGTGAGCGATCCCGCCTATCGGCTGATGCGGCGGCTGATCCCGGGCCCGTTTACGTTTTTGCTGCCGGCCACCAAGCTGGTGCCCAAGTTGGTCATGGATCCCAAGCGGAAAACCACCGGCATCCGCGTGCCCGATTCGGCCATCTGTCAGGCGCTGTTGGCCGAGCTGGGCAATCCCATCGTCTCCACCTCGGCCAAGCTGGGCGGGGATCCCGTCGGCTCTTTGGAGGTGGGTTTTGACTCTGCTGGGGATTGGGAAGAGGGGGGAATCTTTACCGCCGAGGAAATGCGACAGTTGGAGAAACAGGTGGATTTGGTGCTGGATGACGAGGCTCCCTATCGGGCCCAGGTCTCGACGGTGATCGATCTCACGGGGCCGGAGCCGCTGCTGGTGCGGGCCGGCTTGGGGTACGAGCAGGTGGCGGATCTAATAAATCTAAATCTGAAGCCGGTGGAAGCGGAGGGTTGAGGGCAGAGGGATCCCGTGTTCTCTAGAATAGGGCCGGTGCCTGTGGAGTGTGCCCATGCCTGAGTCTTTGGCTGAGCAAAAGCTGGCCCTGTTGCGCCTGCTGGAGGGGGCTGACCGAGGCCGGAAGGTTTCCCCTGACCAGAAAGCCCAGATCTTGTCTCACATTGCTGCTTTGGAGGCGCTCAACCCCACCCCCAGGCCAACCTCTGTTCCTGAACAGTTGGAGGGGAACTGGCTTACCCTATTTACCACCAGCACAGACCTGCTGCGGCTGGCCCAGTTGCCCCTTCTGACCACCGGCGAGATCTACCAGTGCATTCGGGCCAAAGCTGGGCGGGTCTTTAACGTGGCGGAGATCCAGGGATCCGGCTGGCTGCAGGCTTGGCTGCCCCGGGGAGTTGTGGCGGTGGCGGCCCGCTTCTACCCAGAGTCGGAATGCCGGGTCAGGGTCATTTTCGAGCGCTTGGTGCTCGGATCCCAGGCCTTGATGAGCTACGAGATCGAGAGTTTTCTCTATCTGCTCGAGCGGGATCCCAAACGGATCCCGGCGGTGCAGATCGACGTTCGCCGCCGCGAGCCAAGGGGTTGGCTGGATATCACCTATTTGGATGAGGACCTGCGGATTGGGCGTGGCAGCGAAGGGAGTGTGTTTGTCCTGCAGCGGGTGAGCCGAGGCTGCGGCTAGCCGGAGGTGCCAGAGAGTTCGGCGGCGGCAATTTCAGAAGCAGTCGTCTTGGGAGTTAGGGTAGAGCCTATCTCCCAGAGGGTCTGCAGGGCGCGGTAGGACTCCCGCAAAGTCCGCAACTCCTGTTGGGATTGCTCCAGTTGCCGGGCCCATTCCTCCTGTTGGGAGCGCAGCTTTTGGTTTTCGGATTTTGTGCGCTGCAGGAGGCGCTTAAGTTTTTGCTGCTGCTGCTGGAGTTGGGCCCGCTCGGCTTCCGACTGCTGCAGTTGGATCCCTTGCCGTTCCAGCTCTATTTTTAGGGTGGTAACTTGCGATTGAAGTTGGCGGAGCCTGTGGCGCAGTTCCCGCTCTGGTGTGGGTTTGGCCGGTTTGGAGTTTGGGGAAGAGGGCGGGGGTGATGTTTGGAGATTTTGCAAGTGCCGTTGCAACCGTTGGGCTTGGGCCTGCAGAACTCGGCACCGCTGCTGCTCGCTGCGCAGTTGCGCTTGGGGGCGTTCGCAGGTTTGGATTTCGGCTTTCACCTGCTGCTTGGTGCGGTCGAGGATCTTTTGGTGGCGGAGCTGGGTTTGGCGGATCTCCTCAGCCACTTGCAGAGGACGCGGATCCACTTCGGGTTGCCGCGGCCTACCACCGTGATCGGCAGGATCGAAGGGAGACACAGCCGCCAACAGCGATTCTCGAAAGTCAGGCCAGGAATGCGACTGCAGACCCATCTGAACCACCCGCCAGGCCCCATAGGAGGCCCCAATTGCAGCCAGGAGCCCAGGGATCCCGGCCAAGGACAGGGAAACCTTGGGCAGGGTCGGCAGGATCTGATCCAGCAGGCCCACCACCAACGCGAAGACAAAGATCCCGCTCCCCGCGGCAGCGGCACCTGAGACCCAAGAGGAGCGGGAGAACATCATCGTTTCTGTTTTTTCGCTAGCAGAACCACCGGAGCAGGAGAACCAGAGGTCAGGTTCACAGATCGCCTGCCTGCATCTCAGTTTATCCCGCCGGCAGCCTCTGTTTCTCGCTTAGGGCACTTGCCAAGCCCGCTGGTGGTAGCTCTGCAATTCGGCCCAGGGATCCGCTGCTGCTGCGGGGGTATGGCCGTGGTTGTGGTGATGGTGAGAGTGATGGTGATGGGATCCGTGCCCATGGGAGTCATGGTCATGGTGATGAGTATGCCCCGCTCCCAGCTCTGCGCTCACCGCCAGGCGAAACTTGCAGAGGTGGCAGTTCATCAGGGTTTGGCCCTGGAGAGCTTCCTGCTCCAGTTGCTGCAGGCTGTGCAGCACCGCGTCCACAAGGCCCAATTCCGGCAGCATCAGCCAGTCGATCTCGGGGTATTGGCGTCGCCGTTCTTGCACCGCCGCCTCGATTTTTTTCACCAGCACCCCTGTAAAGAGAAAATAGGGCAGCACAACCACCCGGCGCGGCTGCCAAGAGAGGGCCCGCTCCAGACCCACCGGCAGGCGGGGATGGGTGATGCCGATAAAGCAGGTTTCCACGGCAGCAAACCCGGATCCTTCCCAAAGCAGCCGGGCCAGCTTACAGGCTTCGGCGTTGGCTTCGGGATCGCTGGAGCCGCGACCCACAAATAGGAGCACGGTTTCTGCCTCTGGGATCCGCCGCGGTTGGGCAGCTATCAGAGCAGCCAATCGGTCTCGCAGCAGTTGCAAGATCTCGACCCGGATCCCCAGCGGCCCGCCGTAGTGGATGCGCAACTGCGGGTGGAGGGCCTGCAGACGATCCAGCTCCACCGTCACGTCGAACTTGTTGTGGCGCGCCCCAAAAAGCAGCAGCGGCAGGGCCACGATCTCCTGCCACCCTTGGGCCAAGCATTGTTCCACCCCCTGGGCAATACTGGGCTGGGCTAGCTCCAAAAAGCAGGGGATCACCGGCCGATGGGGGGTGAGGGATTGATAAACTTGGGCCAGCTCCAGAAAGGCTTGCTGCCCTTCAGGGTCACGGGATCCATGGCCGATGAGCAACAGGGGCAAGGCAGGAGAAGAAAACTGCCCAACCGCACGGGGAGGGGAAAAACTGAGGACATCCAACACAAAAAACTCCGTTCCTTGTGAATCGCAAGGGGTACAGGACAACGGCAGGTGGGTGTTCTGGCTGAGGGAGGGATCCCATCACAGTTGCGTCACAGTGGCGGATTTGCACCGCGCTTTCCCCAGTCTGCCTGAGCCTTTTAGGTTAGCTTGCCGCTTGTCGTTCACCAAGCCCCCTGGGGGGGATGTCCTTGTCTGCCAGAAGATAGCCCTGAGGCATGAGCGGTACGGCAGACTCATGCTCAAAGGGCAGCAAAACTGTTGCCGCGCTAATCCCCCTTGCCCCTGGGAGAGGGCCTAACGCCGGCCCGCTGGTCTGGGGGGCTGAAAGTGTCGCAGGCGCAGGGCATTGGCGACCACCGAAACGGAACTCAGGGCCATGGCTGCCCCCGCCAGCATAGGGTTGAGCAGCCAACCGGTGAAGGGGTAGAGCGCCCCAGCGGCAATCGGGATCCCGAGCGTATTGTAGATAAAGGCGAAGAAGAGGTTCTGGCGGATGTTGTTGAGGGTGGCCCGGCTGAGTTGAATGGCTGTGGCGACTCCCCGCAGATCCCCCGACATGAGGGTAATATCGCTGGCGGCCATCGCCACATCCGTACCTGTACCAATGGCGATCCCCACATCGGCTTCTGCCAGTGCCGGCGCATCGTTAATGCCATCTCCCACCATCGCTACCCGGTGGCGGGGCCGTCTGAGCTGGCGAATATAGGCTGCCTTTTGCTCAGGGCGGACTTGGGCGATCACCCGGCGAATGCCTGCCTGCCGAGCAATGGCCTGGGCGGTGGTGGGGTTATCCCCGGTCAGCAGGATCACCTCCAGGCCCATCTCCTGAAGCTGGCGCACCGCTACAGGGGAGGTGGGTTTAATGGGGTCGGCAATGGCCAACAGCCCCACCAGACGGTGGGATTGCGCCACGCCGATCACCGTTTTGCCCTGGCTTTCCCAGGTCTGAACCCGCTCCAACCAAGAGGGATCCCAAGCGATCCCCATCGCCTGCAACCAGCTCAGCCGACCGATGCCGACCCACTGATCCTCCACCCAGGCTTCTGCCCCCTCGCCCACTTTTGCCTGAAAGTGCTGGGCCGGCGGGATCGAGATGCCTTCGGCTTCGGCTTTTTGCACCACTGCCTGGGCCAGCGGATGTTCCGAGTGTTGTTCCACCGCTGCTGCCAGGCGCAACAGGGCTAGGGGGGAAGATCCTGGCGTCCAGATCTCGGTGACGCTGGGACGGCCCTCGGTGAGGGTGCCGGTTTTGTCCAGGACGACTGTGCCCAGGCGATGGGCCAGCCATTCCAGGCTTTCGGCCCGCTTCACCAGGATCCCCAGTTCTGCCCCCCGCCCCGTCGCCACCATGATCGAGGTGGGGGTGGCCAACCCCAGCGCACAAGGGCAGGCGATGATCAGCACCCCAATGGTGTTCACCAAAGCCAGCGTCGGATTGCCCGCCAGCCCCCACCAGAGCACAAAAGTTAGGATGGCTACCCCGATCACCGCCGGCACAAACCAGGCCGTCACCCGATCCGCCACCTGTTGAATGGGAGCTTTGGATCCCTGGGCCTCCTGCACCAGGCGCACGATCTGGGCCAGAAGCGTATCTTTGCCCACCCGCCGCGCTTCCATCACAAAGCTGCCCGTCTGGTTGAGGGTGGCCCCGATAACCTCATCTCCTGCCGACTTGCTCACCGGCAGGCTCTCGCCCGTCACCATCGACTCGTCCAGGCTGGAGGATCCTTCCAGGATCACCCCGTCTACTGGCACCTTCTCACCGGGGCGCACCCGGATGCGATCCCCCACCTGCACCGCCGCAATCGGGATATCCTGCTCCACCCCGTCGCGGATGACCCTTGCCGTTTTCGGCTGCAGCCCGATCAGCTTGCGAATGGCCTCGGAGGTTTGCCCCTTGGCCCGCTGCTCCATCCATTTGCCCACCAGCACCAGGGTGACGACCACCGCCGCCACTTCGTAGTACACATCCGGGTGCAGGCCCTGCTGGTGGAAGAAGTTGGGAAAGAGGGTTTGAAAAAGGGAGTAGAAAAAAGCGGCGCTCGTTCCCAAAGCTACCAAGGTATTCATATCCGCCGAGCGTCGCTGCCAAGCCGCCCAGGCGCCACGATAAAAAGGCTGGCCCACCCAAAACTGCACCGGCGCCGTCAGCAGCAACTGCAACCACGGATCCTGCAGCCAGGGGGGCAGGCCGGGGATCTCCCGCCCCAGCATCATCGGCAGGGATCCGATCAGCAGCACCGTGCTGAGGCCCACTCCTATTGCCACCTTCAGCTTCAATTCCCGTTCTGCCGCCCGTTGGGCGATCCGTTTTGGGTCGGTCGGATCGGACTGTTGCCAATCGTCTTCGACCAAGCGCGCCTGATACCCCGCCTGCTCCACCGCCCGGATCAAGGCTTGCGGATTCACCAGCCGGGGATCCCCTCGCACGATGGCCTGCTCGCTGGCAAAGTTGACCGCTTGTGCCGTAACGCCCCGCACGCGACTGAGGGCCTGTTCAATGACGGCAGTGCAGGAGGCGCAGCTCATGCCCTGGATAGCCAAGCGCCAAGTGCCGCCAGCAGATGAGGCGGACAGGCCGGGGGCAGCGGAATGGGAACCCGAATCAGACATGGCTGTCCTCAGAGCAAAAATTAATAGCAAAAGCCCTCTTTCCCCCAACCAGGGGAAAACCACACCTGTGAACCTTGTCCCGCTACTGCCGACGGGCAAGGGAAAAATCGCTAGGCCGGCGGATAGCCCACTTGGGCGAGCACCTGCCGCCAGACACTTTCCGGCTGCTCAGACGTAATCCGCACCTGCTTGGTCTTGGGATCCGCCTCCACCTGCGCCTGGGGATCCTGTTGCCGCACCGCCTGCGTGATGGTGTCCACACAAGCGGAGCAGGCCAGCTTCGGCACCGTCAAAACAACTTGCATCCTGGGAAACCTCCCCAGCCCAATGCCACCAGCTTGATGCTAAACCTTCCAGTGGGCTGGAAGGTCAAGAGGGTGGCTGAGGCTCCTCTATGTTCCAGCGGTAGTCCACCTGATAGCCCCGCTGTCGCCAGTCCTCTTCCAGTTGCAACTGTTGGGTCAGGGCTTTGCGCAGAGAGTTGATCAGCTCTTGCGTGCGGCCTCGGTTGCCGAAATCCTGCTCTTCGACAGTGGGAAACGTTTGCCGCTCGAGAACCCGCAGCAGAAATTCGTAGTGGACGTGAGCCGGCACAGGAATACGTTTCATCGATCTAGGCCCTTCTTGGGATCCATTGACAATCCTGGGCTTACTGGGATGACAACAGGGAGCGGACGGCTTGGCCGGGATCCGGCTGCGTTACCAGCGCTTCCCCCACCAGCACAGCGCGCACCCCCCAACTGCGCAACTGCTGCAAGTCAGCAGGGGTGTGGATGCCAGACTCGCTGACCACCGGCAGATCGCCGAGGCGCTCCCGATGGGCGACCAAGAGATCCCGCGTCGTGTTCAAGTCCACCGCAAAGGTTTTGAGATCCCGATTGTTGATGCCGATCAGCACCCGTCCTTTGGCCTGTTGCAGGTGCGGCAAGGCCAAAACCCGCTGCAACTCTTGGCAAGTGTGCACCTCCAACAGAGCCGCCATGCCCAGTTGCTGAATGAGCTTGAGAAAATAGCCCAAGTCCGCATCCGAGAGAATGGCGGCAATCAACAGTACCGCATCCGCTCCCAGAGTGCGGGCCCAGAGGATTTGGTAAGGGTAGAGGATGAACTCCTTGCACAAGATGGGGATCCCTACCGCCTGGCGGATCTGGCGCAAGTACTCGCCGCTGCCCTGAAAAAACCGCTCATCCGTGAGCACCGACAGGCAACTGGCTCCCGCCGCCTCGTAGCTTTGGGCAATGGCCACCGGATCAAAGGGATCGCGGAGAACCCCACGGCTGGGGGAAGCTTTTTTCACCTCAGCGATAAGGGAAACGGGGTGAGGGGATTGGGTGAGGGCCGCCACAAAATCCCGCACCGGTGGCGCTTGCTCCAGTTGCTGCTGCAATTGCTTCAGAGGAAGCTGTTCCCGTTGGCGCTCCACCTCCTGCTCTTTGTGCCAGACGATCTCCTCCAAAATGTGGCGTGGCTCGGCCTCTGGAGCCTTTGTCCGGTACACCTGCGAGGCCACCACCACCGGCGGGGCAGGAGAACGCCGACGAACGGCAAGCAGCTCACCTTCCAGCTCCATACCACCCCTGAACAGAACTCTACACCTCACCCTAAACTACTCTAGTGTGCTGCTGTCGGTTTGAATAGCTACTCCGAATATCCCCAAACCGCCTCTGGCAAAGGTGTTTTTTTTACTCTATGGTTGAGTTTAGGGCTGAGCAGCAGCCGATGCCGGTTAGACTGCCAGTTAAGCAGAGAGCCGGCGGAGGCGCTGCTTGAGGCAAGACAAAGGTGCTGCTCAGGACGAGATGGCTCGAGACAGATCCAAGTCAACCCGGGTCAAGCGAGAGGCTTGACGCAGGTTTTCGCGCCCCGGGGTGCCTTGCTCCGGCAGCCGTTTCGTCTCCCCATCTTGCCCAACTGTGGGCAAAGGCTCGGCTGAGGCAGAGTTTGGGATATTGCTGTCCATGCTGTTTTGAAGGAGTTCGGGCGTGCTGTACCTGGCAGAGCTATCCAAGCCGATTGGGTTTGCCAAATCGTCGCTGCAATTGCTAGCCAAGCAGCAGCAGGACAACACCTGGGTGGCCGTGAACGAAGAATCGATTACTCTAGAGGGCCGCATCGCCCAGGAGGCCGGGCGCTTCAAGGATGGGGCCTTGGTGCTGGCAGAAATCACAGGCAGCCGTCAGATTACCCGCATCAACGAAGCCGCTCGCCAACTGGTGACCTACCTACAAAACTTCAGCCAACTTCAGCTCAAAGCCCGCAGCCAAGAGGAAGAGATTGAAAATTGGCGCAAGTCCCTCACCTTTCAGGCGCATGAGCTGACCCGCCGCGAGATGGAGCTGGCAGCCCAAGAAGAGGAGGTGCGGCGGCTGTACGAGCAATACAAGGGCGTGGAGGAAGAGCGCAAGCTTCTAGACAGCCTCAAAGAGGAGTTGGCAGCCCAGCAAGCCTACCTGGCCGAGCAGCAGCGCCTGATCGGAGAACAGCGAGAAGCCCTGAACCGGCAACGGCAGGAACTGGAAGCTCAGTTGCAAGAGGCCCGCTCCAGCCGGCTGGGGGAAGCAGAAGCGGTCCAGCTCCAGATTTTGTTGCAAGAAGTTCAGGAGAGTTTACATTTCTCCGCGAATCCCTTGGCTCTTCTCCAGAGTTTAAAAAGCCAGGTTCAGCAGCAGCAGGATCACTTCAATCAAGAGATTGCCCAACTGGAGCAAGAACGTCAGCAGGCCCACGCTCAACAGGAGGAGCTGGATCGAGACTACCATGCCTGGCGGGAGCGCTGCGCCGCCTGGTGGGGATCCCAACGATCCCTGGAGCAGAGCCAAGCCGAATGGCATGCCCGCCAGGGATCCCTGCGAGCCTATCAGGAGCAACTGCAGAGGATCCTTCAGCAGTTGCAATCCCAAGAGAGCTTGTACCAAAAAGCCTATCGCCTGGTGCAGGAGTACGACTTTATCGTCGATGGCAGCAGCAACGGCAGGGCTGGGGAGCCGGCGATCTCGGTCGAGGAGCTGGCGGCCTTGGTGAGCCAACTGCGCCGAGATTACGAGCAGCGGGCAGCCCAAGTCAGCCAACAGCGGGCCGAGCTGGAGCAAAACCGGCAAACCCTGCGGGAGCTGCAAGAGCGGCTGGCCACCGCCTCTCCGGAGGAGCGGTTCGACATCGAACTGGATATCGACTACGCCCAGTCTGCCTGCAGCGCCCTAGAGGAAGCCCTGCTGCCTCAGGAGAAAAACCTGCAACGGGAATACGAGGAGCTGGCCCGCCAGGAAGCCCGCCTTAGGCAGCTTCAAAATCAGGCTGCCGCCCCAGTTCAGGTCGATATCGGGCCGATCCTGGAGCAGATCGGCAGCCAGAAGCAGGAGCTTCTCCAAGAAAAAAGCCGCCTGCAAACCCTCGTCCACCAACTGGAATCCTCTCTGCCCTTTCAACAAGAGCAACTGGCCCGCCAGCAGCAGGAATTGCAGCAGCAGTGGCAACAGTTGCAGCAAGAGGAGGGATCCCTGCGGGCCCGCACCCAGGCGATGGCAGAAACCTGGGGCCGCCTCAACCATCTGCAGGCCACCCTCTACCCCGAGCGAGATCGCTGGGCGGAGTTAGCGGAACAACTGGCTCAGTTGGAGGCAGAGCTGGCTCAATATCAAGAAAGGGGCTCCACGGCCAGCGCCCATGTCCAGCAGGTGCAATCGCTCCTGGCCGCCCTCACCCAGCGGTAAGGAGCTGTGTCCTGTCGTCTTCCCAAGCAGGCAGGCAGTGCCCACACATTCCTTTTGACACAAAAGGATAGCTTGGTAGCCCCGTACTTGAGGACGGGGCGGAAAAGCCCTTGAGCCACTTTAGTTGCTTCTTTAGAGCTTCTCCAGGAAAACAACCTACTGCGGTGCCAAACCCGCGCGGCAATGACTAACCTGGAGGAACTGAAGTCCTCCGAAGTAAGCAGAACTTTGAGGTTATGCCTCAAAAGACTATCTAGGGGCGTCTTGACAGCGCCTTCGCCAGTCCATTTTGGGCTGCGTAAGAATCCCCTGCCTTCAGGCGCTGGGAGTGTCAAGGGCTTGACGGCCTCAACCAAAGAGAGCAAATCTGGTAAAATTCGGTAGCGCCTTGTAGATAGCGGGATCCCAACTTCTCAAGGCAGAGGAGCAGCGGAGATCCCCGCATTTTATCTGTCAGGAGTGTTCCAGTGTGAGGTCAGCTTGTGCGAATTGCGGTCGATGCGATGGGGGGTGACTACGCTCCCGAAGAGATCATCAAGGGCGCCCTGCTGGCCCATCGCTATCTTCAGGTGGGGATTGCGCTGGTCGGCCGTCCAGACGCGCTTGAGCCTTTCTTGCCCCGGCCCCTGCCTCCTGGGATCACCGTCGTGCCCGCTGAGGAGGTAGTGGGCATGGCGGAAGAGCCCCTGGCGGTGCGCAGGAAGCCGCAAGCCTCTATCAACGTCTCCATGCAACAGGTGCGCGCCAAGCAGGCAGATGCAGTGGTGGCTGCCGGCAACACTGGGGCTACGATGGCCGCTGCCTACCTCAACTTGGGCCGATTGGCGGGGATCGACCGCCCGGCCATCGGTGCTCTTTTGCCCACTTTGAAGGGCAAGCCGGTCTTGCTTTTGGATGTGGGAGCCAACGTGGACTGCCGGCCCCGCTTCTTGGAACAATTTGCCCGCATGGGATCCCTCTACTGCCAGTGCGTGCTGGGGATTGAGAAGCCGCGGGTGGGCCTGCTCAACATTGGCGAGGAGCCCAACAAGGGCAACGACCTGGCCCTGGCCACCCATCAGCGCCTGACCCAGTTGCCGGGGATTCACTTTGCCGGCAACGCCGAGGGGCGAGACGTGCTGACGGGGGACTTTGATGTGGTGGTGTGCGACGGCTTTGTGGGCAACGCCCTGCTCAAGTTTGCCGAGAGCGTCGGCCAGGTGATCACCCAGGTGCTGCGGGAGGAGTTGCCCCGCGGCTGGCGTGGCAAGCTGGGCTGCTGGCTGCTGCAGCCCAATCTGAAGCAGGTGAAGCGGCGCATGGACTATGTGGAATACGGCGGCGCTTTGTTGCTGGGGGTGAACGGCATCTGCGTCATTACCCACGGCAGCTCCAAGGCGGCGATGGTCTACCATGCCATTCGCCTGGCCAAAGAGGCGGCGGAGCAGAAGATCCTACAGCGGCTGCAAGCGGAAATGGCCGACTCTCACCCATCCAAAGTCAATGCCGGAGAGAATGCTCCTCCTCTGGCCTCAGCCTCTAACCCCAGTCCAGAAGCCCTGCCGGTAGGATCCCTGGATCGGGTGGAAGGATAGCGTTCATGCCCAGCAATGGCCTCCCGAGCGTGCGGCTGGTGGGGGTGGGGGCTGCCCTGCCGACTCCCTGCCTGAGCAACGACGACCTCAGCCAGATCGTGGAGACTTCCGACGAGTGGATCTGGCCCCGCACCGGCATTCGCCAACGGCGCATCCTGCCCCCCGACCTCAGCCTGGTGGATTTGGCGGCGCAAGCGGCAAAGGCTGCCCTGGCGCAGGCCGGCATCCCGCCCCAGGAGCTGGATCTAATCCTCCTGGCCACCTCCACCGGCGTCGATCGCTTCGGCTCCGCTCCGCGGGTGCAAGCAGCGCTGGGGGCGACACGGGCGGTGGCTTTTGACCTGACGGCAGCCTGTACAGGGTTTGTGTTTGCTGTGGCCACGGCGGCCCAGTTTCTGCAAACCGGGCTGTACCGGCGGGCGCTGGTGGTGGCGGCGGACGTACTCTCTCGCACAGTGGACTGGACAGATCGCACCACCTGTGTCCTATTTGGGGACGGGGCAGGGGCGGTGGTGCTGGAAGCCGCAAGAGAGGGGGACGGCGGCATCCTCAGCATCGAGCTGCGCAGCGATGGCAGTGGCAGCGAGCTGCTCAGCCTGGCCATGGCCACCGAGGCCAGGCCCCTGGTGGGATCCCTGCAGGTGGGTCAATACCGCTGCTGCCCCATCGCCATGAACGGCCGTGAGGTGTACAAGTTCGCCGTCCAAGCGGTGCCGGAGATTATCGAGAAGGCTCTCTTTCGAGCTGGGATTGCCGCAGCAGCCGTGCAAGGCTACTTCATCCACCAGGCCAACCAGCGCATCCTCGATGCTGTGGCCAAGCGGCTGCAGTTGGATCCCCAGCGGGTGGCCAGCGTTCTGGAGCGCTACGGCAACACCTCCGGCGCCTCGGTGCCGATTGCGCTGGCCGACTGGATTGGCCAAAGGCGGTTTGGCCCTGGGGATTTGGGGGTGATGGCTGGCTTCGGCGCCGGCCTCACCTGGGGAGCAATTGTCTTTCGTTGGGGCAGATGAGTTGGAGAGTATTGAACTGATGAGCGTTGCCTGGATCTATCCCGGTCAGGGATCCCAAGTCGTGGGCATGGGAAGGGATTTACAAGATTGGCCAGGGGCGGCCCGCAAGTTGGCTGTGGCCCGCGAGGTGCTGGGATGGGATCCCCTGGCGCTCTCGGAAGAGCAGATCCATCAGACCGGCTACACGCAGCCGGCTTTATTCACTGTATCGGCCCTGCTGACGGACTATCTCTACGCTCAGGGTCAGGCTCCCGCCTGTACAGCCGGCCACAGCTTGGGAGAATATAGCGCCCTCTACGCCGCGGGGGTATTTGATTTTGAGACTGGCCTGCGGCTGGTGGCGCTGCGGGGCCAGTTGATGGAAGCTGCAGGGGATCCCCCCGGCAGCATGGCGGCGCTGATTGGGTTTGATCGCGACAAGCTGGAGCACCTGTGCCAGATGACTCCCGATGTGGTCATTGCCAACGACAACAGCCCGGATCAGGTCGTGATCAGCGGCTCGGTCGAGGGGGTGCAGGCCATCTGTGAGCAGTTGCAGGCCAAGCGCACCGTTCCCCTCAAAGTCAGCGGCGCCTTCCACTCGCCCTTGATGCAGGCGGCGGCGGAAACCTTTGCCCACACCTTGCGCGAGGTTGACTTTCAGGCTCCGCGAGTGCCGGTCTACAGCAATTGCACGGCTGCCGCTAGCCGAGATCCCCAGGTCCTCAAGCAGGCACTGCTGTCTCAGATGACTGCCCCAGTCCGCTGGCGAGAAACGGTGCTGCAGATGGCCGCCGACGGCATCCGAGAGGTGTGGGAAATCGGCCCTGGCAATGTGCTGACGGGCTTGGTGAGGCGAACGGCACCTGCCCTGGGACGGTGCAACATCAGCAGCCTCAGCATCGGCTAAGGGATCCCGGCAGCCCTGTTGCTGCAAGTTGCGTTGCTAGCTCCTCAAGGGAGAAGGGCTGCGGGTGAGGAAACCTCCCCAAACAGCAGTTAGGATCAATGAAAACCTGTTTCTGGGGCCGACGATGCCGTCTTCTCCCCCTCGCCAGCTTTGGGTCAATGCTTTTCCCGCTTTGGCTGGCCTTGCCGTGGCCCTCGGCAGCCTGGGATCCGGCGGATCCCTGTGGCAGTCGGGGGCAGCCGCTTTGGCTACGGGCATGACCGGCTACCTCGCCTCCGCCCTGGCTGGGAGTGAGTCCAAAGCCAAAATCCACCTGCTGGAGCAATCTCTGGAGCACCTCAAAAGCCGGCAAGAGCTAGGTTTACAGCACCTGCAAAACGAGCTGGCCGATCTGCGGGCTGCTCTTGCCAATTGGACACCCCTTCGGCAGGAAGAGAAAGCCGGCGATGGAACTGATGCTCAAACCTATTTTGAGTTGGGATCCCAGATCCAAGCTCAGCAAGAATTGCTTTCACAATTGCGTACAGAAGAGCAGAATCTAAAAGCCTCAATAGAAGACTTGCAAGCCAAAAAACAAGAGCTTGTACAACTTTTGAAAGAGTACGTTGCGAAAATTGACCAACTCCGCTGCAAACGGGATCTTTTGGCCCAAGAGATCGCCCGCCTTAATCAAGCTCGCCAAGCAACAGGCTGCAGCAACTTTGCCGCCCACCCCTCTGGGTTTGGAAAGGGATCCCTGGGCTTCAGCTCCGTTTCTGCCACCGCCTACGACGAAATTCTTGCAGCTATTGAGGAGCGAGTAAACGACTTGGACGACATGGCAAAAGCGATGGCAGAGCTGAGCTCGCTCGAGGGCAGATGGTAGCCTATCAGACGCCTTCCGAGTCCGGATCTATTTCATGAATTCGCCGCAGGGATCCCTTATTAAAGGCCGGGAAGCGTAGATAGGGGTACTGTTCCTTGGCCTGCTGCAGCTCTTGAAAGGCGGGGGCCAGGTGGTCTTGGGGGGAGATCCCTGTCACGACACACCAGATCTTGGTGCGTGTCAAGGCCACAAAAGCTTGGTTGCGCCGGCGCAGTTGCTCTTCCACACTGAGCCCCGGTTCGGTGGCGTTTTGAAACTGGCAAACGTAGACTTTCCAAGCTTCATTGCCTTTGGCCCGGAAGATCCCCGCTAGGGTGACATGCCCCGGCAAGCGGAAAATATCCTGACCGGCATCTTCGCCGGCTATGAGAGCTCTAATTCCTCTTTGTTTGAGCTTGGCCTTCAGGCTTTCCCAATAAGGTCTGCTCTTCTTGAAGCTGCCTACACCGGTAACCAGGAGATCCTCCGGCTGAAAACTCCACTGCTTCAGGTCGCGCTCGATTTGTTGGGCAATCCAATTCTGCTCCTCTTCCTCAGAAGGGAAGGTGCGCCAGATTAGCAGCGATTGCGGATCCACCTTGGGCTCAAAGTCTTCTTGATCGATGGGATGGCAAGCCTTGCGGGTGAGGGTAATTGTGGATCCAGGCTTACGAAAATCGCCTTCTACCACTTCGTAACCTAAATTTTCCCACTGCCCTTTTTGAGTAACTCCCTGCAAAGGCTGGTCTCCACGCAAAAGACCCATGTTGATGGCATGGGCAGCCATGAGAATAATCTTCGGAGTGCGGTAGCAATGGGGCAACACAGTGGCCCGCCCTCCCAACTGCACTTTGGGCTTGCCTGTCTCGTCGCGCCCGAATAGCTCGGCTATTCCTGGCACCGTCAGCGAGCCAATGCCCTGGGCTTCGTCATAGGCCCAATAGAGCCGTTTGGGATCCCGTAAAGCCCGATAGGCTAAACGGTAAAAGGCAGGGGGCAAATCTTGACCTTCATCGATCAAAATAACATCGAAGAGCTGAGGGATTTCCTTGGCTTCTTTTTCTAACTTTTCGCAGACGTAGTCGAAGGGCTCAGTTGTATAGTCATTTTTATCCCTTAGCTCTGCCTTTGCCCGCTCCAAGCTTTTGGGCGTTAAGCCACATTCGTTAGCGAGCAATCGATAGAACCCAGTTTGATTTTGGGATCCCCAGGCGTGCATCACCTGGATCTTTTTCCAGTCCGGCTCAAGGTCAAACTTGCTCTGACAGACCTTTGAGATTTGCTCGCGAATTTGGTGATAGAGAGAGCGGGTGTAAAAAACTACCGCAATGTCCCAATCGGGGTGGTCGGCGTGGAGCTTGGCCGCTCTGCGAGTCAAGACTACCGTTTTGCCTGTCCCCGCCAGGCCCCGCAACCGCTGTGGCCCCTCAGGATATTGGGTGGCAATTTTGCGTTGGTCTTCATCAAGCTTAAAGATCTGCTCTTGGACGCGACGGATCACCGCCTGGGGATCGTAGCTGTAAGATATTGGGTCATCGCCGGGATCCCCCAACTTTATTCCCAACGTTTTGAGGATCACTTCCCATTCTGTGGCGTTGAGAGGAGCGCCATTGGCCTTTTTGGCCGCATACAGAGTCTGCCGCAACTGCTCTGGATGCTCCAAATCATCTGCAAAAAGCAGCGCCCCGAGAAACGGGGGATCCCTGAAGCGCTCCTGCCATTCTTGTCGCCGAATGCGAGGCAAAGCCAGCCGATATTGCCAGGCAACGCGAGCTTGGAGAGGCCGGGTTTCCGGATTTTGCTGCAGCCAATTCTTGATCTGAAACATTTGGTTATCGGCCTGCCCCAAGGGGGTCTCGGTTTCCCTGTGCCACTCCCGCATGCGCCACTGGCTGCCGTCGATGGCTTCGATATTGTAAAGGTTGCAGCCCTTACACTCGAAAACCCAAAAGCCCAGTTCAAAATGAATCAATAGGATGTCGGGCTTGGCCGTGACGTGGCCCTGATGGTTATAGATACTGAACTGATGGAGGAGGTAGCCGGGATCGGATCCCAGGGCCTGCCGCAGCGCATTCCAAACCACTGCTTCCGCAGCTACCCCAGGTAAGCTGTCGTCCAGAGCGCCGTCGGGTTGAAAGTGCATGGGGGATCCCTCGTTTTCCAACTTGAACCCAATGTACAACAGGAAACCTGAGCTCTTGGGGAAGGATCCAAAGCCCCTAAAGCAAAGACTCAGGTCGGATCCGGGGATCCACCCACATCAAGAGCAGATCGGCCAACAAATTGCCCAGAATGAGCATTACGGCCCCCAGCAAAAGCCCGGCCATCACCACGTTGATGTCGAAGCTCTGGACCGCTTCCAAGAGCAGCTTGCCCAGCCCCGGCCAGTTGAAGAAAAACTCGGCAATAAAAGAGCCGCTGAGCAAATTGGCAAACTCAAAGCCCAAGATCGTGATCAAGGGGTTGACGGCGTTGCGCAATGCATGCAGCCAGATCACCCGCCATTCCGGGATCCCACGCGCCCGCGCCGCCTGGATGTATTCCTGCCGCAGCACGTCCAAGAAGTTGCCGCGGGTAATCCGCTGCAGCCCGGCAAAGCTGGTGATACTCAGGGCCAGCGTGGGCAAGAGCAGGTGACGGCCCAGATCCAGCAGCTTTCCCCCCCAACCCAGCTCGGCAAAATAAACACTGGTCATCCCGCCCACCGGCAGCCAGCCCACGTTTTGGGCCACGATCAGCAGCAAAATGGCCAGCACAAAGCTGGGCATGGCCTGCCCCAGGTAGCTGAGCAACTGCAACGCCCGATCCAGAGGAGTGTTCTGCTGCAGCGCCCCCAGGATCCCCAGCGGAATGGCGATCATCCAAGTCAGCAAAACGGAGCACACTGCCAACAGCAGGGTGGCGCCGGCGCGGGAGAGGATGAGCTGCGCTACTGGCACGCGATAGGTGTAGCTGACGCCAAAATCCCCCTGCAGCAGATTGCCCAGCCAGGTCAAATACTGCCAAAGCAAGGGTTTATCCAAGCCCAGCCGCGCCTCTTCCTGGGCGATAAACTCCTGGCTGATACTGGGATCCGCCCGCAAGGGATCCAAAAAATCGCCGGGGGCCAGTTGCAGGAGCAAAAAGCTGAGCACCGTGATCAGCAGCAGCACCGGCACCGCTTGGACCAGCCGCTGCAAAACAAGGGCTAGGGGAGGCCAAAGGCTGAACACCCGTCCAGCAGGGGGAGAAGAGGTTGCGGCCACAGGCAGAAGTCGAGTTGAGCGAGGTCCAAATCTCCCTGGGAGTGGGATCCCTGTCGAACTATGCTGCCATTCTCGCGGCCAAATTTCCAGGTTGCTGCCTGGCTTGGAACAGGGCGCAGTTGCCCGTTAGGGGAATTGGGGGTTAAGCCAATCCGGCAGGCGCAAGCTAAGGCGGTAGACTAGTCAGAAGCTTTTTCGATGAGTTGCCGTTGGGAAGATCTCTTGCGAAACCTGTTTCTTACCGGCGCTAGCGGCTGTCTGGGGCATTATGTGTTGGAGCGCCTGGCCCAACAAAGGGATCCCGAGTTTCCGGAGCAGCCCGCCTACCACCTGTACATTCTTATCCGCAACCCCAGCCGCCTGCGGTTGCCCCCGGAGCGTTTGCCTGCCCCCATCACCCTGGTGGCCGGCGATCTCCTGCGCATTCGGGAACACGCCGCCCTGCTGCGGCAGATGGATGGGTTGATCCACATGGCGGCGGCTTGGGGGGATCCCACCCTGACCTGGGCGGTGAACGTCACCCACACCTTGGAGTTGCTCAGCTTGTTGGATCCGGAGCGCTGTCAGCAGGTGATCTACTTTTCCACTGCCAGCCTTTTGAATCAAGCGTTAGAACCTTTGGCCATCGCCGGCCAGGCCGGCACCGACTACATCCGCAGCAAGTACGCGATGCTGCTGCGACGGCAGGAAAGCAGCTTCTGGCCAGATCGCCTGCTCACCCTCTACCCCACCCTGCTGTTTGGCGGCAGCCCCCACCACCCCTACTCCCACATCACCGCCGGCCTCAAGGAGGTGCTCCGCTGGCTGGATTTGATCCGCTTTTTGCGGGTGGATGCCAGCTTCCACTTCATCCACGCTGCCGATGTGGCCGAGATGGTGGCCCATTGGGTGGCCCATCCGCCGGGGGGAGGGGATTGGGTGTTGGGCAACCCCCCCTTGTCGGTGGATGAATGCGTAGAGCAGGTGTGCGCCTATTTTAAAAAACGGATTTATTTCCGCCTGCCCCTGCCCATCGGCCTATTTCGCGCCCTAGCCTTCCTACTTCGGGTGCGACTTTCGGCCTGGGATGAGTACTGCCTGCGCCACCGCCACTTTGTCTATCCGGCCCTCTCCCCAGCAGCGCTGGGCTTGCCCTGCCGCTTCCCTACCGTAGCCTCTCTTCTCGACGCCTACCTCTAGGCCACCTTTGATAGAGTCACGCAACTCCCCTCTCCCCAGGGGTAAGGGATCCCGACAGGGATCAGCCGGCAGAGGCCACTGCTTCTCTGTGAGCCAAGCCTTGAAGCTGAGCAGCAATGCGCTCCCGGTCGAGCCTCTGGCCGATGAACACCAGGCGGGTCAACCGCGGCTCTTGCGGGCGCCAGGGGCGGTCGTAGTAGGTCTCAAATCGGGATCCCACCCCCTGCAGCACCAGGCGCATCGGCTTGTGGGGCACGGCCACAAACCCCTTTACCCGGTAGAGGCATTCCTCTTGAGCCAGTTGACGCAGTTGGGCAACTAGGGATCCCGGCTCATAGCTGCCCTCCAGGCTGAGGCAGAAAGACTCAAAAGCTTCGTGCTCGTGCTCCTCCTCGAAGTCGTGGTGGCTGGGGCGGCGCTCCAACTGATCCTCCACCGCCGCCTGGAAGCCCAAGAGCACTTCTGGGGCAACCTGGCCCCGCTCACAGGGGAGAACTCGAACCTCAGGGCGCAATTGTTGCCGCAGCCAGCTCTCCACCTGGGTTCGCTCCTTCGGCGTGATCTGATCCACCTTGCTCAGCAGCACCAAATCAGCGCAGCTCAACTGATCCTCAAACAGCTCCTCAATGGGAGTCTCGTGATCCAGGCTCTCATCGGCCTGACGCTGCGCCTCCAGCGCCGCCAGATCCCCCACCAGTTGCCCAGAAGCCAGGGCCTGGCCATCCACCACTGCAATCACCGCATCCACCGTGGCGCCGGTGCGAATGGTGGGCCAGCGGAAAGCCTGCACCAGCGGCTTGGGCAAGGCCAATCCTGAAGTCTCAATCAGGATGCAGTCCAGCTCTGCCCGCCGCCGCAGCAGAGCCTCCATGGTCGGCAAGAACTCCTCCTGCACCGTGCAGCAGAGGCAGCCGTTGGCCAGCTCCAGAATGGGGATGGAGCCCCCTCCCTCGCAGAGTTGGCAATCCCGCAGCAGTTCGCCGTCGATGCCCACTTCGCCAAACTCATTGACCACTACGGCGATGCGGCGGCCCTGGTTGTTGAGCAAAAGGTGACGGATCAAAGTGGTCTTGCCGGATCCCAAAAATCCGGTGATGACCGTAACCGGAACTTTGTGCATCTTGATTTGCGCATTCGGCCTTCCCAGTCTCTACCCGTGCTTCCCTCTCTGTCCATCCCGGCAGGGGGGATCCCCAAAAAAAGGCCCCCTGCCGGGGGCCAAAGGTTGTGATCTCCGAGAGACTTCCGGGCTTATCGGATCGGCTTCATCCGGTAAACCGGCTCGTTCTCGCGGCTGATCCCCTTCTCAAAGCCGGCAGCAGCGGCGCGCGCGCGACCAGCATGCCACAGGTGACCGACGAAGAACAGGAAGCCGAAGATGAAGTTGTGGGCTGCCAGCCAGGTGCGCGGGCTGGTGAAGTTCACCGTGTTGATCTCGGTAGCCACACCCCCCACCGAGTTCAGGGATCCCAGCGGCGCGTGGGTCATGTACTCTACCGCACGGCGGGCCTGCCAGGGTTGGATGTCGTTCTTCAGCTTGTCCAGATCCAAGCCATTGGGGCCCAGCAGCGGCTCTTTCCAAGGGGCCCGCACATCCCAGAAGCGCATCGTCTCACCGCCGAAGATGATCTCGCCCGTGGGAGAGCGCATCAGGTACTTACCCAGACCGGTGGGGCCTTGGGCCTGGCCGATGTTCGCCCCCAGGCGCTGGTCGCGCACGATAAAGGTGAGGGCTTGGGCTTGCGAGGCTTCCGGGCCGGTGGGGCCGTAGAACTCGCTGGGGTAAACGGTGTTGTTGAACCAGATGTAGCAGGTGGCAATAAAGCTCATCAGCGAGACCGCCGCCAAGCTGTAGGAGAGATAGGCCTCTCCCGACCAGATAAGAGCACGGCGGGCCCAGCCAAAAGGCTTGGTGAGGATGTGCCAGATCCCACCGGCAATGCAGATGATGCCGATGTAGATGTGGCCGCCGATCACATCCTCCATGTTGTCCACGCTGATGATCCAGCCGTCGCCGCCAAAGGGAGACTTGAACAGGTAGCCGAAGATGACCGCCGGGTTGAGCGTGGGGTTGGTGATCACCCGCACGTCGCCACCCCCCGGAGCCCAGGTGTCATAGACGCCACCAAACCACATGGCCTTGGCCACCAACAGGAAAGCCCCCAACCCCAACAGGATGAGGTGGATCCCCAAGATGGTGGTCATCTTGTTCTTGTCTTTCCAGTCGTAGCCGAAGAAGGGGAAAGACTGCTCCAGGGTTTCCGGGCCGCGCACGGCGTGATAAATGCCCCCCAACCCCAGCACGGCGCTGGAGATCAGGTGCAGCACCCCGATGACAAAGTAGGGGTAGGTGTCAATCACCTCGCCGCCCGGGCCAACTCCCCAGCCCAGAGTGGCCACGTGGGGCATCAGGATCAGGCCCTGCTCATACATAGGCCGATCCGGCGTGAAGTGAGCCACCTCAAACAGCAGCATCGCTCCCGCCCAGAAGACGATCAGGCCGGCGTGGGCTACGTGAGCGCCCAAAAGCCGACCGGAAAGATTGATCAAGCGAGCATTCCCGGCCCACCAGGCGAACCCGCCCTGGGTGCGATCCTGCATCGCTGCGGAACCAAACGTCGTTGAAGTCACTGAGGCCAGCCTCCGAAAACAGTAAAGGTCACAGTACAGCAAAAGATATGAGGTGAAAAGCAAAGGAGCTTAGGAATGGCCGAGCGCCTACCCATCCAATCCAAGACTTGAATAGGCGAACGCTCGGCCTCGGCTCTCACGTAAAGGATCGAGAGAACTCAAGCGTTCGACAGCCAGCGCCAGTTTAGAGCGCGTTGCCGCGGGGCAGGACTTCCTCGGGGAACTCAAAGCGCTCGTGC
>NZ_JAOALE010000014.1:0-66784 GCF_047462575.1 Synechococcus sp. 'PEA 65AY6A-5F PE A' | reverse complement strand
GAAGTTGGTTTGCTAAGTGCTGCTATTGTACCCCTTGAGCCCTTAACAGGCTGTAATGGCTGCAGTAATCAGCAAAACGGTAATACAACATCAGAGATTTGCCGCTCCCAGCTCGCCCGTTGATTAGTAGAGGCATAGAGGTGCTTTGGAGAATTTCTTCTTCCTCCATCGACAAAGCTAAGTTCCCCTCTGTAGTCTCCTGGATTTCCAGCCAGACGTTTTCATCTGCAACCATGTAGTTGGGGTAGGCGCGGCGGGCATATCGCTTCCAAATCTCTAAAGATTGTGGGTGTTGGAGAATATCCGGCTGATCGGCCCCCCTCCCAAATAGGCAAGTTCGGCGCCCCAGGTCAAACCGCTCTCTCTGCTCCGGAGCGTGGTCGTAAACTCCAATTAAAAATGGAGATAAGACTTTTTCCTGCTCACATACCTGCACCAGGCTGATAGCCAGATGTATCGAGCCTTCCCGCCAGCACCTAACCTCAGTTTCTGGATAAAACAGTGGTAGTTTCCAGTAGAGATTCCCTTTCTCATCGCCAATAATGAATTGCTCTACCGCCCGATACACTTGGCGCCGCTGTTCTAGAGAAAGGGCTTGCACTTGCCGAACCCATTCCCCGCTTTCCAACACAAGCCGCTCCTGGCGGTTGGGAGTATTTAAAAACTGTGTCCAATCGTACAGTTCGTTGGGCAGAGGGAGGAGCTGGTTTTGCCGCGCTTCTTCTTGTTCATTTTCCGCTTGCCTTTGTGCCAGCCATGCCTGTAGCTGATCGTCAGACACCCAGTTCCTCACCCGCTCTTGATAGCTGGGATCCTGCCGCCGCTCCAGGAACTCTCGGTACTCGTGGCTGCCTCTCCCCCAAAGGCCAAACAAGACCAAAACCGGCACCTCTCCCAGATAGCGCAGATCAGCCACCAAGCGAACGTTGCGCCGGAGGTTGCGTTTCCAGTAGGGGTAGCGAACGTCGAACAACCGGCTTAAAAGGGTGCGATCCCCCTGCTCCAGCCGTTCTATCAGCTCCTCAAGGTTGTATGGCGCTCCTGCCTCCAAAACTTCTTCTGGGCAATACACGTACATGGGATCCCACTGCTCAAGCTGTCCTGGTTTGGAGGCCATCTTAGAGGCGGCCTGCCTTGTCTGTCAGGTCTCTCTCAAAACTTGCTACCAAACTGAGAGACTAACCAAACAACTTCAATTGAAGCTAGAGTTAGACTTTTAAGCTTTGATAAACTGTGCTGAACTGTTAGAGAATCCAGGCTGTTACCGCGCGGCCCTAACGCCCATGCCTCTGTCAAGCTGTCTGGCGGCAGCATTCTCAGCAGAAGCCGATCGAACCGGCAGAGAAAAGGTTGCGACAGGGATCCCGCTGGCTCTAGATGAGGTTGTCCAAAGTGAACTTTGGAGAAAGGTGATGGGATCCTCCCCTAGCTGGATCGGTTTGCCCTCCCTGCTGGCAACAGCGGTCTTGGATCATTGAAGCAGAACGGGGTTTGGATCCCATCTCGTCTCAATACAGCTTTTTCCGACGTGGGGGGAGTTCTGTAGAACGGTGGGATCCGGTTGTTACCCCTGTTGACCCGTTTTTCAAGAATTGTCCACCCTACTACCCAAGGAGCGGCTATGCAATTGGTTTACTTCACCCCCATCCTCGATGTGCGCGTGCAGCAAAGCACCCTTGACTTCCCGAGGCAGCAGAGCTCTGGAGAGCACCCTCGCACTTTCTTCCCCACGCCATTACAGGTTTGGGAGAGCGGCGAAGCCTACATCGTCCAGTTGTGGGCGCCGGGGGCCAATCGGGAACGCTTCCACATCGAGGCCACAGCCCAGCAGCTCTCCATCAGCGGTGAGATCCAGCTTCAAGGCCCTGAAGGTGCTGAATTACGCTACCAAGAGGTGGAGCCTCAGCCTTTTCAACGCACCCTCAAGCTAGCCAAAAGCATTCAGCCGGAAAAAGTCTCGGCCATCTACCGGGATGGCATTCTCACCCTCACCCTGCCCAAGGCCGATGCCGTGCGGGCGGTCAAAGTTCAGATAGGAACCTCAACTTCCGCAGCTGAGCCGGAAACTTTAACGGTGGAAAGCCAGCCTGCCTAGTCTCCCTTCTCCCCAAGCGAGAGGGGGCAGGGGGGAGGGAGTTCGGCTAGCTATCCCACTGCACGCGCACCTCGTCCCCTACTTTGAAATCCAAGGTGCGGCTGGCGTTGCCCCGGTTTTGCGCGATCTCCACCCAGCCGGAGCTGCCCACCAGGGCAAGCAGCTCGCCCTCGCTTCCCTCGGCAAAGGTGGCGGCGGAGCGGATGGTGATCCCCTTGATCCAGGCCCTCCAGTTGCGGCCCTCTACCCAGTTGCCAGGGAGAGTGGTGATGCCGTTGCCGAAGCGGTCGATGGACTGGATCACGCCGCGGCCGCCGTCGGGTTCTGCCTGAGGTGGCGGCCAGTCCCAGCGAACCAGCTCGGCCACATCCAAGGGATCCCCCAACTCTGCCAAGGGGATCCCGTTGGCCAGGTGGGC
Organism: Synechococcus sp. 'PEA 65AY6A-5F PE A'; assembly: GCF_047462575.1. Lineage (NCBI taxonomy): Bacteria > Bacillati > Cyanobacteriota > Cyanophyceae > Synechococcales > Synechococcaceae > Synechococcus > Synechococcus sp. 'PEA 65AY6A-5F PE A'. Next base: position 64,271 of record NZ_JAOALE010000014.1, on the reverse strand, counting down.
GGCCACGGGGGCAAAAATATCCCGCCCGTGAAAGGTACGGCTGGGGGAGGGGGTGCGCCAATAGCGGGGTCGGTTGAGTTCCACAGCAGCTAGAGGTGGGGATTGCTCCAGAACGCCGCTGAAGAGGCCATTGTCAGGGCCGACCAAATAGCCTCCTTGGGTTTGGATGGCCACCGCCCTTCGGCTGCTCCCCACCCCTGGATCTACCACCGCTAGGTGAATGGTTTCAGAAGGTAAATGGGGATAGGCCGTCATCAAGGCAAAACGGGCCGCTGCCACGTCCTGAGGCGGGATTTCGTGGCTAAGGTCGATAAACTGAACCTGGGGCGCAATCCCCCAAATCACCCCCTTCAGAATGCCCACGTAGGGATCCTGAAGACCAAAATCAGTGAGTAGGCTAATGACCTTCATTGGCGAGCTAAGCAGCGCTTGCCAGCCCTCTGGGAACTTTTAGCTCTCCTACGGCAGGTGGTTTTTACGGGGAAGAGGAGTCTTTTGCCAGTTCCGGCTGCAGCGGCTGGGGATCGGCAATGTTGGGCAGCTCCAGACAGTAGCCCGCCCCGTAGACAGTTTTGATGTACTGGGGGTGGCGCGGATCCGGCTCCAGCTTGGTGCGCAGATGGCGGATGTGGACGCGAATGGTCTCGATGTCGTCGTCGGGCTCGTAGCCCCACACTTCCTGCAGGATTTCGCTGGGGGAGACTGTCTGGCCGTGCCGCTGCATCAGGCAGTGGAGCAGGTCAAACTCCAGGTGGGTGAGCTTAATGGTTTTGCCAAACCACACCGCCTCGAAGCGCTCTGGCACCAGGGTGAGGGGGCCATAGGTGAGGATCTCGCCGTGTTTGGCCGTCTGGGGAATGCGATCGGCACGTCGCAGCAGGGCCCGCACCCGCACCAGCAGCTCCTGCACCTCAAAGGGTTTGGTCAGGTAGTCGTCGGCGCCAGCGTTGAAGCCTTCAATCTTGTCTTGGGTTTGGCCGAGGGCGGTGAGCATCAGGATCGGGATCTCGCTGGTGCGCTCCTCCCGCCGCAAGCGCTGGCAAACCGTCAGGCCGTCCACCTGGGGCAGCATCAGGTCGAGAATGATGAGATCCGGAAGAACCTGCAGAGCCAGTGCTTGTCCGCGTACCCCATCGGTGGCCTTCACGACCTCATAGCCCGCCAACTCCAGATTGATACGCAGAATATCCAGAATTGAAGGGTCGTCCTCAATGATGAGTATGCGAGCCATAGCCGGTTGCAGCCCAAACTGCGGATAAAACGTTTTGTTAAATCAGCTAACAAGAGTCCAAAGCTTTACGACTCAAAGTTTACTTAATTCTAGCCTCATTGCAAATCTGGCCGGGAGGCGGGTGGGCGCGGCTCCAGGGGAGACCCTTCATCCGGCTTGGCGGGCACGCTTTTTCGGATCCCCTTTGGGAATGGCGGCGATGAGGCGGCGGGTATAGTCCTGCTGCGGGTTCCGGTAGATCTGAGCGGCAGGGCCAATTTCTTCGATGCGGCCTCGGTTCATGACCAGAATGCGGTCGCTCATGAACTTGACCACGCTCAGGTCGTGGGAGATGAACAGATAGGTCAGTCCCAGCTCCTCCTGCAGATCCTTGAGCAAGTTCAGCACCTGGGCCTGTACGGAGACATCCAGGGAAGACACTGCCTCGTCGCAGACGAGCAGGCGCGGCTCCGAAGCCAGGGCGCGGGCAATGCAAATCCGCTGCCGCTGCCCGCCGGAAAACTGGTGGGGCAGACGATCCAGCGCCTCGGGATCCAACCCGACTCGTTCAAACAGGCGTTGGGCTCGTGCTCGCCGCTCGGCGGCGTTTCTCCCCATCCCGTGCAGCACCATCGGCTCCATGACGCTGGCTCCCACACTCATGCGCGGATCCAAAGAGGCTGCCGGATCCTGAAAGATAAGCTGGATCTCGCGGCGCAAGCGGCGCAGGCGCCGAGGCGGCAGGCGGAGCCAGTCTTCTCCGTCGTAGATTACCTGGCCGGAACTGGCGCGGATTAGACGCAACAGGGTTCGCCCCAGGGTGGTTTTGCCGCAGCCGGACTCGCCCACCACCCCCAGGGTTTCGCCTGGATACAGGTCGAAGCTGATCCCGTCCACAGCTCGGATCTCGCCCACCTGGCGGCCCAATGGCCCGCGACGGACGGTATAGTGGGTGCGCAACTCCCGCACCTGCAACAGAGGGGGCTGGCTGCATATCTGGCGCAGCCGTTCTTCCTCTTCGGCGGCTGGGATCTCCAGTTGCTGCCACCGCTCCTCGAGGGATCCCCCCTTTTCCTGGAAATCCTGGACGGTGGGCAGCCGCCGCAACCGCCGCTCCAACGGTGGGCGACAGGCCAGCAGGCCGCGGGTGTAGGGGTGCTGGGGATCCCAAAAGATCTGTTTCACCGATCCTTGTTCCACGGCTTGGCCCCGGCACATCACCACCACCTGATCCGCCAATTCCGCCACCAAATTGAGGTCGTGGGTGATGAAGAGGATCGCCATCTGTCGCTGCTGCTGCAGATCCCGGAGCAGGCGCAAGATCTCGGCTTGCACCGTTACATCCAAGGCGGTAGTCGGCTCATCAGCAATCAACAGCTTGGGGTTAGAGGCGATGGCACAGGCGATGGCCGCCCGCTGGATCTGGCCGCCGGAGAGCTGATGGGGATAGCGCTCCAGCATCTGGGGAGAAAGCTGCACTTCCTCAAACAGGCGGATGGCTTGGGCGCGGAGCTCCGCTGGGGGGAGGGAGGTGTGGGCCCTCAGGGTTTCCCGCAACTGCTGGCCACAGGTGTAGAGGGGGTTGAGGGCGGTGCTCGGCTCTTGGAAGATCATGGCGATCTGGGAGCCGCGGTAGCGCCGCCGTTGCCGGGGATCCAGCCGCAGCCAGTCCACTGTTCCCTGGGGGCCCTGAAAGAGAATGGTGCCTTCCACCCGAGCGGAGCTGGGCAGCAAGTCCATCAGCGTCAGGGCGGTTATGGTCTTGCCGGATCCGGATTCCCCCACTAAGCCCAGGACTTGTCCGGCCCCCAGTTGAAAGGACAGCCCATCCACCACCGGGGATCCCAAGCATTCTGCCTGGCTGCCGGCAGTGCGGCTGGGCAAGAAAACCCGCAACCCCTGAACAGTCAGAAGGGCAGAAGTGACAACCGGAGCGACATCGGCCATGGCTGAGGGCGGCGATCGAGGGATTGGCAGGATTATAGACCACCGCTCCAGCTTCCCTTCTTTCCCCGCTGGGGCAGCTCCAGGACTTCGGCAGCGTCGCTGAGGGAGTCTGGGTCTCAGCTACAAACTCAGCTCAGGATTGCCAAAACCTTAGCGGGCGGGCCGGAAGATCCCAAAGCAGGAGGTGTAGCCGTGCAAAAAGGTGGATCCCCCCACCGGGCCGATCTCGCCGTTGCAAAAAAAGCCCCCCAGGGGTAGCTCTCCCAGCAATTCCCGAAACCGTTGCGAGTCAAAGTTGGGGGTACCGTACAGCCCCTTGCCTCGTCCCAGGCAGGAGAACATCAGCGCCCCACAGGGATCCGGCTTGGGTTGAGAGGAGCGTTCTGCGGGGTAGCTTTGCTGTAGGTTGCGCTCGGCACAATAGCGGCTGAGGGCCCACCGCAGATCTTCCGCCGAAGTCTGGGCATCGCGCAGATGAAACTGCACCGTCTGGCCGGGGCGCACCCGATCCCCGATGGCGATCGCCCCCACCCGTGGATCGATGCCCAGGATCACGCGAATGAGAAAATCTCCCGACGTCGGCTCGGATTTGAACTCGTCCATCAGCAGGCCGATGAAGAGAGCTTGGCGGGCCAAGCGTTGATCCGATGGGCTGAGCCGTTCGGCCAAATCCTGTAAGACCGCCAAAGGAGGACGCCCCTCCAAGCTGAGGATCACATTCCCCTCCGCTTCGGTGACGCGCAAGGGATCCCCAATCGGGCGACATCCCTGAGCCACCACCGCATCTAGCACCACGTTGCCGGAGAGGGCCAGCCCCACCGTGCCTTCCCGATACAGCTCCCGCCGGGGTGTGGGGGTACGCGCATCCAGCAAAAACAGAGCATTGCCGCGAGGGCCGCGGCCGCCACTGGCCAATCCCCCCACCTTGACCGCCCCCGGATAGGCAAAATCCAGCCCTTGCAACAGCTCAGAGATTCGAGAGGAAAATCCATCCGCCAAGAGCAGAAAATGGGGCTTGCTCTGCGGCAAAACTCCAACCAAGTCTATCCAGGCCGAAGGAGGTGCATCCAAGTCGGGCAATTGGTTTCCCCGCAAATAAAAAGGGTGCAAGGCCACATCCGGCAGCACCGCCAAAGACAGCGACAGGGCCGGCCCCTCCTCAATTTCATGCCCCCCACCCACGATCCCGCCGCCGGAGCAGCCGATCAAAACGTCCACCTCCAACAGCTCCGACAACAGGGGCAGCACGCGAATGTACTCGCTGGCAAAGGCCGCCGACACAAACAGGATCCCCAAGTTGGGCCGCAGCGGCTGAGAGGGGACGTACCCGGTGAGCAGCCCCGGCAGGCTGCCGGATCCCACCGCCTGCACCTGTCGCGTCAGGGCGCTCTTCAGTTGGGCTACCTGGAGCTTAGCCTTAGCTTCCTCCACCACCTGCCGCAGAGCCGCTTCCAGAGAAGGGAGCTGGGAGAGCGCGTTCACCCACTGCATCGGCGTGTTCCTACGGTCTGGAGTTTGCTTTTTTAGGCTAGCAATTTATGCCCGGGACTGGCTGTTCTGCGCAGCCTCTTGTTTGAAACGTGTTTAGGGCAGATAGGGCCGTGGATCCACAGGCGCGCCCCCGCCGGGGCGGACTTCAAAGTGCAAGTGTGGCCCTGTGCTGCGGCCCGTATTGCCCCGGCTCATGATTACCTGGCCCTGCTGCACATACTGGCCCTTGGACACATAGATCCGGTGACCGTGGGCGTAGCGGGTAACGATCCCGTTGGGATGGCGAATATCGACGCGATTGCCGTAGCCATCCCCGGCATTGCCGGCAAAAATGACCTCCCCCTCCTGAACGGCTACAATGGGGGATCCCACCGGGCCGGGAATATCGACCCCCGCATGGAAGCGACCGCGACGGTAGCCAAAGCCGGAGGTGATTTGCCCCGCAACCGGCCAGATGAAGCCACTGCTGCGGGCCGGAGGAAGAGCTGGAGGAGGAGCTGCCGGCGCTGGCCGAGCTTGGGATTGGCTCCGGGCTCGTCGCCCGGGGGCCGGCGGGGCGGGCTGCGTGCCAGGCGCCGGAATTGTCAGGCGTTGGCCAATGCGTAGCCAGTGGGGATTGCGCAAGTGGTTAGCCTGGATGATCGACCGCTGCGTCACCCCATAGCGAGCGGCAATCCGCTCGATGGTGTCGCCAGCTCCCACCGTGTGGACCAGCGAGCCACCGGCCAAGAGGGCCTGTCGTTCTTGCTGCATCTGCTGGGCCTGGCGTTGCTGCTCGGCCTGTAATCGAGCTTGTTCCTGGGCTTCCTCTTCCTGGCGGCGGCGTTCTTCTGCCTCGCGGCGGGCGAGCATCTCGTTCTCGCGCCGGATCAGCTCGCCCACATCGCCGGGGATGAGCAGTCGTTGGCCAATGCGCAGATACTCAGGCCGATCCAGGGGAGTTGCCTCGATGATCCGCTGCTGCGGAACCCGGTAGCGGTTGGCAATGTCTTCCAGTGTATCTCCCGGCTTGACGCTGTAGATCAATCCCGGCTGGCTGGGGATCAGCAGCTTCTGCCCTGGCCGCAGCGGCGTACTGGCTTGAATGCCGTTGGAGACAGTGATGGCGGCGGCATCGAGCTGGTACATCTGGGTCAGATGCCAGAGGGTTTCCCCCGGCTGCACCTCATGCTCGAGAATGCCTCGGGGCCCTTCCCCAGTCGGGATCTGGCCCGCCTCGAAGGCTTGCCGCAGTTGGGCTTTTTTTTGCTCGTAGTTCTGCTGCAGGGCGCCGGACAGCGTGTGCACCGAGGGCGGAATCGGCTCCGCTAGCCGGGATCCCCAAGGGTGACGAGAAAGCTGGCGTTGATGCAGCGTGGCCACCCCCGCCAAGCCCAGCATGAGCAAGAGGCCGGTGGCCCACCTCGGGTAGCCCCGTCGCGCCGGAGCCAAGGTCGAGGGATCTGGATTTTCTAGCTCGGCTGGCTCATCGGAGGGGGCCGGCCCCGACTCTTCCAGGGCATCGGCGTGGGGATCGGCCTCCAGCTTCAGGAGCCACACCAGGCCCGTTAAGCTGAGAGAAAGGGCTAAGCCAGCCCACCGGAGTCTTGACGGGGCAGACAGAAGTGCCGGCTCTCCCCCCTCGGCAGCCCGCTCCTGAGCGGTCGGGATCCCTGCCGGATCCTTGGGCGGAGAAAGGGTGCTCACGGCAGCGCTATGGATGTCCAGCTCCCTCCCCTGGGCATCTGAGAACGTCAATCTTTGGGGCATCCTCACACCAACAGGCTGACACTAGAGTGAAAGAGAAGATGTCAAAATTGAGGCCAGCGGCCCCTTGCTGCAAGCTCCACCGAGGCCGGTGAAGCCCAAGCGCAGTTCGATAATGAATACGTTGGTCCGCGCTCAGGTTAGAGTACCGTAGTTAATAAATCTAGACAAGTCTTTGCAGGTAACTTCAGCTAAAATGCTTGTCCCACAATGATTTCAGCCTTCGGCCTGTTGAGATTTTGTCGAGCCTTATCCGATGTAGAACAGAGTGTGCCACCGTGCCGATCTGGAAGATAAAGCCCGCTTTGCTGTAGCTGAAACTACAAACCAGGATTCTCCATGACTTTGGTTGTCTACAACACCTTGACTCGCCGTAAGGAAGTGTTTCAACCCTTCGGTGGCTCTGAGTCCATTTCTGCCGACGAGGCGGCGGGCGGGGAGAAGCCGCTGGTGCGGATGTACGTCTGCGGCGTCACGGTTTACGACCTCTGCCATCTCGGCCACGCGCGCACCTATGTGGTGTGGGATATGGTGCGTCGTTACCTGGAGTGCCGCGGCTACCGGGTGAAGTATGTGCAGAACTTTACCGACGTGGACGACAAGATCCTCAAGCGGGCCTTAGAGCGGGGCGAGTCGATGCAGGCGGTGGCGGAACGCTTCATCGCCGAGTATTTCCAAGATATGGATCGCCTCAACATCAAGCGGGCCGATCTCTACCCCAGGGCAACCCGATCGCTGCGGGCCATGTTCGAGCTGATCCAATCGCTGGAGCTCAAGGGCTTTGCCTACCGGGTACGGGATCCCCTCGCCCCTCAGGGGGAGACTCCTGCTTACGATGTCTACTATGCCGTCCGTAAGTTCCCGGATTACGGCCAGCTCTCCGGTCGCAAGCTGGAGGAGCTGGAGGCAGGGGCCAGCGGCCGGGTGGGAGAAGAGGGCGCTGGCAAACGGGATCCCTTTGACTTTGCCCTTTGGAAGGCGGCCCCCCCTTCCGAGCCGGGGTTTGAGTCCCCTTGGGGTTGGGGGCGACCGGGCTGGCACATCGAGTGTTCGGCCATGGTGCGAGAGACTCTGGGGGATCACATCGACATTCACGCTGGTGGGGCAGACCTCATTTTTCCCCACCACGAGAACGAGCTGGCCCAATCCGAGCCAATTACCGGCAAGCCGCTGGCCAAGTACTGGCTGCACAACGGCTTTGTCAACGTCAACGGCCAGAAGATGTCCAAATCTTTGGGCAACTTCACCACCCTACGACAGGCCCTTGCCCTCTATCACCCCATGGCCCTGCGGCTGTTCCTGCTGCAGACCCATTACCGCAGCCCGATTGACCTCACTGAAGCAGCAATGGAGGCGGCCAGCCACGGCTGGGAGACTCTCCAAAAAGGGATCCACTGCGCCCAGCAGTTTGGCCAAGGGGGATCCCCCGATTCCGAGGCGATGAGGGCTTTCCAGACGGCCATGGACGACGACTTCGGCACCCCTGGGGCGCTGGCTCTTGCCTTTGAGCTGGCCAAGGAACTGATCCGCGAGCACAACCTCTTGACCCACCAGGGCCACACCCACCTGCAGCCGCACTTGCTGAGGCAGAAGGGCGCCGCCCTGCTGGAGATCTTGGCCACGCTGGGCTTCTGCTGGCCCCAGCCTGCCCAGGGATCCGAGAAAGCTGCCGCCAACGGGGAACTGGCCAAGCTTCCACCCCTTGAAGACGCGCGGATTGAAGAGCTGGTGGCCCAACGCACGGCGGCCCGCAAGGCGAAAAACTTTGCCGAAGCCGATCGCATTCGGGAGCAGTTAAAGGCTCTGGGGATCACCCTTATCGACCAAAAAGACGGCACCACCCGTTGGCTGCGGCAGTAGGCAGGCGGGGTTGGGATTGCCCATCACGCAGGGATCCCCGAGCTGGAAACGGCCTTTCGGTAAAACTCAGCCATTTCGGCAAACCACTCGGCCCGCGAGGGATCCCAGGTGTAGAACATGTGGCCGCCGCGGTAGTGGCGCAGGGTGAGGTTGGCCTTGAGGCGGGGATCCAGCTTCATCAAATCCACCAGGTGGTTGGAGGCAAAGTAAGGGGTGACCAGGTCGTAGAAGCCGTGGTGAATGCTCACCCGCATGTGGGGGTTGAGGGCCATGCTGCTGCGCAGCTCGTCCATGGCGCCGATGAACCCTTGCTTGAGCTCCCCCTTGGGGGCGAAGCGCCAGGACTTGAACACCTCTAGGTTCAGGAGGTGATAGGTCAGCTCCGTGTCCACCTGCAGGGTCTCCCGCAGGTGGCTGTTGATGGCGGCAGTAAACAGGCGATCTACCCCATCTAAGGTGGGATCGGATCCCTCGAAGGTAGGCCGATCCGGAAAGGGATCCACGGTGGTTACAGAGGCGTCGTAGAGCCCCAGCACCAGCCGCTGGGAGCGCAACAGCTCGCGGGCAAAGCTGGCCGGGTCGATCCGCCCCCCCTTGTGGGCCACATACTCCGGCGAGAGTCCGATCCCTGCCGCCATCTCCGCGTAGATGGCCTGCCGCTCCGCTTCTGGCATCGCCTCTCCCATGGCCAAGAGGGGCAACAGCCGCTGGCGGGCAAAGCCTTCTGCTTTGGGCAGCAGGATCTGCAAATCCTCCCCCCAGCCACACCGCCCATGATAGGCTGCTGTGGCGACATAGGAGGGGAAAAGCATTGCCCAGGTGCTGAGGTTGTAATCGGTGGTCTCCAGCAGCCCGAACTCGATGGCCGGCGAGATGAGAATAGCCCCCGACAGGCCCACGCCAAACTTGGCTTGCAGCTCCTTGGCCAGCCGCGCCACCCGAAAGCCCCCGTAGCTCTCGCCGGCAATGAAAATGGGAGAGAGCCAGCGCTTGTAGCGCGAGAGGAAGCCCTGGATAAACTCGCCCAAGGATTGCAAATCCCGCTCCACGTCCCAAAAGGGAGCCTCCTTGGGGGGCTCGTCTTCCTTTTCCTCCGCCTGGGTGGGCTTGGCCGCCGGATCGGATTTTTCCTGAGAACTTTTGGCGTCTTGAGACTCCTTGGGCAGGGCGCGGCTGAACCCCGTCCCCACCGGATCGACAAAGACCAAATCAGAAAACAGCAGCCAACTTTCGCCGTTATCCACCAGTTGCACTGGCGAGGGCGGCAAGCTGCCGTTGGGCCCAAAGCGGAGGCGTCTCGGCCCCAGGGATCCCATGTGCAAATAGGCAGAGGCCGCCCCCGGCCCGCCGTTGAAGACGAAGGTGAGAGGCCGCTGTCGGGAGTCAACCTCCTGCCTCAGATAGGCGACGTGGAAGATCTCGGCTACCGGCTTTTCCCGCCGGAAGAGGGTCTGCCAGCCGGCCACCGCCCTGTAGGGGAAGGACTTTCCCCCGGCGTTGAACGTGTGCTCCGTGGTGTGCAGGACAGGAGTGGACTTGGATTCTGCAGGCATAGAGACACGGGATCCACAACTTGCTGATCCAGTGAATCACAAGTTGCCGGATCTCCACCCCTGCCTTGGAACAGAAGCCGGGGATTACAGGGTGAGCGGCGCTTCCAAAGTCAGATTAAACGACTGGCCGGGGCGCAGCACCACCACCTGGGGAGCGGTTACATTGCCCACCACCACGCCAGCCACTGCCCCGCCTAGAACATTGCCCGCCGAGACGCCGCCGCTGATGGCTCCCAAAAGGGTGCCTGCGACTGCCCCGATGGCTGCATCCTGGGCGATGGCCTCAGCCGAATACTGGCGGGGATCCTTCTCGTCGTGGAGGATGCCGGAAGAGGCCTGCAGGCTATAGGTGCGACCGCCGAGGACGATGGAGGTGGCAACAAAGCGGGATCCGCCCGGTGCCGGTTCCATTTGCCCAAAAACGCGGCTGCCCGCCGGGATCACCAAACGCCCCTGGTTGTCGAAAATGTTTTGCGTGACGGCCACCTCCAGCGGGTAGATGGTGTCGGGGTAAAAGTATTGCGGCCCTTCGCTGCTGAGGCTGCCGACGGGAATAATCGTCCCCTGCTCAAGGCGGTAGGCACCCAATTGGAAAAGCGGCTGGGCCTCTCCTGGCAAGGGGGCCAGCAGAGGGATCCCTGCCAAACCGATCGCGGCTGCTGCTAAGATAGCTTTCATCCAGAAGTCTCCAATTCTCCGAAGTTCTGCACGTGCCCGCGGCCTTTTCGGGCCAAGGTTTGTCCTTTTGCGGTTTTCTCTACACTTCCAGGTTACCCAATCCCAGTTCCGGTTTCCTTTCCGACTCGAGTAGCTTGGTTTTCAACTTTGGGCAGTTTTGAGCGGCCTAGGTGGCCAGTGAGTTTTTCAGACAGGCTCAAAAGTGCTGGAAGGCCTGCTGGCGGCTGAGGATTTGCCCGTCCTGCAACCGCACCGTCCCCTGCGGATCCCAGCCGGTTACTTCCCCAATCCAGGCGGCTCCTGGCAACTTTTCCAACAGATGCTTGGCCACCGACACCTCGGCACTGAGAAGCAGCTCAAAGTCTTCGCCCCCATAAAGCGCCCACTCCAAAGCTTGGGCCGGGAACGCCTGGCGCAAAGCCACCGAAATCGGGATCCGCTCCGCCGCGATCCGCGCCGCTACCCCACTGCTCTGGCACACCTGCACCAGGGCGTCCGCCAAGCCATCGCTGGTGTCCATGCCGGCCAGGCGCAGAGGACCGGGGAGCGCTTCCAAAAGGGACAGAACATCCAAGCGCGGGCGCGGGTATTGGTGGGCTCTGATCAACTGCTGCCGCTGTGCTGCCGTGGCTGAGGATCCCTGTTCGGGATGGAGCAGCAGCTCCAGGCCGGCCCGCGCGTCGCCGTGGGGCCCTGTGACCACCAGCCAATCGCCCGGCTGAGCCCGTCTGCGCTCAATCGCCCGCCCCGGCTGCACCGATCCCAGGGCCGTGATCGCCACAAACCGCTGCGGCGACCGACACAGATCCCCCCCCACCAATTCTGCTCCCCAACGGGCACAGCAGGCCCGCATCCCTTCGTAGAGCTCCTCTACCCAAGCCACCGGCGTGGATCCCGGCAGGCCCAAGCCCACCACCAACGCCCGCGGACGGGATCCCATCGCTGCCAGATCCGAGAGATTGGCCGCCACCGCCCGCCAGCCCACCGCGTGGGCCGGGGTTGTCACGTCGCTAAAGTGAACCCCCTCCACCAAGACATCGGTGCTCACCACCAACTGCCCCTCAGGAGCGGGCAACACCGCCCCGTCGTCTCCCACCACCTGGGCAGGACAGTAGCGCTGCACGATCTGCAACAGCCCCGCCTCGCCGATGGCCGAGATGGGCGTGGGAGAAGAGCTGCTCTTGGGTTGAGGGAAAAAGTCGGGAAGATCGCTGAACAAAGGAGCCCCTGGCGGATGCACGCAGCCAAAAACCTATGGTTGCAAAATGTTAGGGGCAGTTGGCGCCGGTCAAGCCCAAGCCCCTACTCGTCCAAAGATTGGACATTTTGCACAATTCGAGAGAGCTCGTTCTTCTCATCCACATTGATGCGGGTCGGGGATCCGCTGATAATCCGCTCGTAGCCGCGGAAGGAATCGCGAATTTGAATCCCCGAATCCGAGATGAGGTACTCGCGGATGCCCTTGTCATGCCAGGATCCCCGCATTTTAAAGACGTTGAGCGCCCGTGCCATCTCGCCGCGAATCTCCACATACTGCAGCAGAATGATTGTGTCGGTGATGGTGGAGATGTGCGACTCGGTAATGGAATGGGATCCCATGAATTGATCGGTGGTGTTGGTGAAAAAGCCGGTGATCTCCTCCTGCTTGGCCAGGCCGGTTACGCCGATAACAAACTGTCGAAAAGCATTTTGGCTCACACCCCGCGCCAGCGCCGACAGCGAGTCGATGGCCATGCGGGAGGGCTTGAAGGCCATCATCTCGGTTTTGATCTTCTGCAGGTGGTCTTCCAGGCCGGCGGACTCGGGGTAGGCGCAGATGATCTTAAGGAGGCCTTGCCGCTCAAACTCCTCAAAGTCGATGCCCCAGGAAGAGGCATTGCGGGCAAGCTGGGCCCGCGACTCTTCGTAGGCAAACAGGATGCAGCGCTCCCCATTTAGGCAGCCTCGCTCGAGGAACTTGCTCACCAGCGAGGTCTTGCCTGTGCCGGTGGCGCCGGTAGCCAAGATAATCGAGTCTTTGAAAAAGCCACCGCCGCACATCTCGTCCAGCTTCTCGATGCCGGAAGAGACGCGCACGTTGGAAGAGCGCTGCGTCAGTTGCATCGCTCCCAGCGGGAAGATGTTGATCCCCTCGTTGGTGATGGTGAAGGGATATTCCCCCTTCATGTGGGTGGTGCCCCGCAGCTTCAGGATCTCGATGGTACGCCGCCGCTTCTCCCCCTCCAGGATGTTGCGCAGGATCACCACGTTGTCGGAGACGAACTCCTCCACCCCATAGCGGGCGATGGGGCCGTACTCCTCAGTGCGCTCGGTGGTCATGACCGTGGTGACGTTGGCCTGCTTGAGGCGGGCTGTCAGGCGAAACAGCTCCCGCCGCACCACGCCCGCCGGCTCATACTGCTGAAAGATGGCCGTTACCGAGTCGATGGCCACCCGCTTGGCTTTGTATTTGCGAATGGCATATTGGATGCGCTCGATGAGGGCCGACAAATCGAAATTGCCGCTTACCTCGTAGCCCTCCGGATCCGGCGAAGCATCCAGAATAAAGAGCTGCCCCTTGTCGATGAGGGCCTGCAGATCCCAGCCGAAGCTGGCGGCGTTGCGAATGATGTCGGCAGGGGTCTCCTCAAAAGTAACAAAGATCCCTGGCTCCTGGTACTTGACAATGCCGTTGTAGAGAAACTGCAGGGCAAACAGAGTTTTGCCAGTGCCGGAGGTACCGCTGACCAAGGTGGTGCGGCCCAGGGGCAGCCCGCCGTGGCTGATGTCTTCAAAACCCTCGATACCCGTCTGTTTTTTCGGGATCCCCCGCGGCTCGGGCCCGCCCAGGAAGTAGGTCGATGGGATCCCCTCCGCGGCGTTACCTTGCAGCTTTTCTGACTCAGAAGGTTCCAATGGTTGGTTCATGCCCCTCTCTCCCCTAAAACCTGTCCTAAGCCTCTTCGTCCAATTCTTCGTAGAGCAGATCTAGGCCGATGAGCACCTTCTCTCGGTTGGACAGATCGCCGATAATCTTCCGCACCGGCGGCGGCAGGATTTTGGCCAGGGTCGGTGTTGCCAGGATCTTATCTTCCTCTGCCAGTTGCGGATTTTTCAAGACGTCGATGACTTTCAGGCTGTACACGCCGCGGAACTCTTTTTCCAGAATGTCTTGCAAGGTGCTGAGGGCGCGCAGAGAATTGGGGGTATTGCCCGCCACGTAGAGCTTGAGGACATAGGCTTTGCGAGTGGACATAACCTAGGGATCCCTTGGGGCAGATTTGGGAATGGAGCGGCGGTACATTTCGCTCAGGTGGGCCATCACGTCGATGAGAGTGAGGCGGTAATCCAGCAGGATCTCTTCGCTGCGACCCTCCAGTTTTAGTTGTTTGGCAAAATCCTCCATTAGGTTCATGTGCAGCTCCAACAGTTGGGCGGCGCCGATGTCGGCAAAAAAGGCAAGGGCCACCAGCTCGTCGATGCGGGCATTGACGGTCTCAGGAGATTGAAAATACTCCAGGACAATAGCCTGGTAAAGGTTACGCAGCCGCCGCATGAGGGCCTGCTGCTCGTCGGGGGGCAGGTGGCGGTAGAACAGCTCCGGATCCCGATGGTAGTACACGCCGGCGTAGCCGAGGCGTTCCCGCAGCTTTTCCGCCAGCCGCCGCTGCTGCTGGTGCGTGTAGAGCAGGTAGGGCTGATCCTTGGGGTGAGGGTTTGCTGCAGGCAGGCTGCAGGTGGGGGAAATCTGGAGAAACAGGGCAATGGCTCGGTTGATCAGCAGCTCCAAGGGAGAAGCAGAAGGAGTGGCCTGGGATCCCTTTGGCGGCAACAGCTCTGACGGCGAGACGAGGCGAACCAGAGTGGCGTTGTGGTAGAAAAACCGCTCCCGCTTGAGCAGAGCTCTCGCCCCCGGAGGAACAGGGGGGGAGGACGCTTCGCCGGAGCGGCTGGCGCCGCCTTCCGGTTTGAGCTCTTCCGACACAATGGCCACCACTGTCGGCAGCAACAGTCCCTGCTTGCAAAGCTGACAGCCCAACGCCTCCAGCTTGTCCAGCCGCGTCGCTTCCACCAGCAGCACCAGGCAGTCCGGATGGTTTTCCTCCCCTCGCAGAGCCTCCAGAAAGGCTTCCGGATCCTGGAAGACCTCAGCCACAAAGCGTTCTGGCGACAACAAAGCCTCTGCCGCCAGCGGCTCTCCAGCAGGCGGCTCCCAGTCGAGCAAAAGGCTGATGTGCAGTGGGTGGGTGTCGGGCTTCAATAAGGATAGAAAACGATAAGAACCGCCTTCGATCTTAAATCTTCTTAAACCTGACCGGAATCTGCCTTGGCCTTCAGAGTCAGCCAAGGGAGACTCAAAGAGAGCGTGCCATTGCCGCCTACACTAGGGGTGAAAGGCCTCTGGGAGCCCTATGGTGCCCCTGATCATCGATTGCGACCCCGGCCAAGACGACGCGGTGGCCCTGCTCCTGGCGATGGCTTCGCCGGAGCTAGAGGTGCTGGGCATTACCACGGTGGCCGGCAATGTCTCTGTGGAAAAAACCAGCCGCAACGCCCGGCAGATCTGCGAGCTGGCCGGCTGCCCGCAGATGGCAGTCTATGCCGGCTGTCCCCGCCCGCTGTTGCGCCCGCTGCAGACTGCCGAAGAGGTGCACGGCAAAAGCGGGATCGACGGGGCCAACTTGCCGGAGCCCCAGATGCCGCTGGGATCCCTGCACGCCGTGCAGTACCTGATCGAGACCTTGATGGCGGCGCAGGAGCCGGTTACCCTGGCGCTGCTGGGCCCGATGACCAACTTGGCAGTAGCCCTGGTGCAGCAGCCCCGCATCGTGGAGCGCATCCGACGTCTGGTGTTCATGGGGGGATCTGCCTTTGAGGGAAACACCACCCCGGCCGCCGAGTTCAACATCTTCACCGATCCCCATGCTGCTCAGATCGTGCTCAGCGCCGGGATCCCCGAGGTGGTGATGCTGGGCCTGAACGTTACCCAGCAAGTCCTCAGTACGCCGGAGCGGATCGAGCGGATCCGCGCCCTCGGCACGCGGGTAGGCCAGACGGTGGCCGACATGCTCGCCTTCTACGGCAAGTTCGACATCCGGCGCTACGGCCTGCCGGGGGGGCCGCTGCACGATCCCTGTGTAGTCGCCTACCTGCTGCAGCCGCAGTTGTTCGAGCTCAAGCCCTGCTACGTGGAGGTGGAGACGGCTAGCCCCCTCAATCTGGGCCGGACGGTGGTGGATCGCTGGGGGCTGAGTGGCCGCCCCGCCAATGTGCAGGTAGCTTTTGGGGTGGATGCCGAGGAGTTTTACCGCCTGCTCACCGAGCGCTTAGGCCGCTATCGGTAGTCGAGGTCGTCAAGGAGGTCGAGGTGAACCCTACCAGCCCAGTCCTAGTTCCCAAGCCGGCGTGGCTCAACCTGCCCACCGCCATCACCTTGCTGCGCCTTGGAGGGATCCCTTTGATTCTGCTGGGGCTGGGCCTGGGATCCCCGCTGGGGCAAGGGCTGGCTTTCTGGGCGTTTTTGCTGGCGGCGGCAACTGATTGGCTGGACGGCCACTTGGCCCGCCGCTATGGGCTGGTGACCGATGTGGGCAAGGTTCTGGATCCCCTGGTGGACAAGCTGCTGGTGCTGGCCCCGCTGCTGAGCCTGCTGGAGCTGGGGCGGATCCCCGCTTGGGGAGTGTTTTTGTTGGTGGGGCGAGAGCTGGCCATCGCCGGCTGGCGGGCCAACCAAAGCCAAATCCGCGGCGCCAATCTCTGGGGCAAAGCCAAGACGGTCGCCCAAATCCTGGCCATCGCCCTGCTGATCCTGAACTGGCCTATCGGGATCCCCTGTTTTTGGGTGGCGGTGGCCCTCACTCTGATCTCGGGGTTGACCTATTTGTACACCGACCATGCCACGCCGGACGCCTCTGCCGGCAAGGAGAGACCCCCTGCCTGATCGCGTCAGCGGGACGGAGTCCTCTCGCGTCAGCGGGACGGAGTCCTCAGACCCCACCCCTGAGCAGCGTATCCTCGGCCTCGACCCGGGGTTGGGGACGGTGGGTTTTGGCTGCATCCTGGCAGGTGCCGGCGGACTTCGCTCCCTGGACTACGGAGTCATCAGCACCCCTGGGGAGCAATCAATCCCGGAACGGCTGCAAACCCTCTACGAGGATCTAAAGGAGCTGCTGCGCCAGTTTCAGCCCCATCAGGTGGGGTTGGAAAAGCTCTTCTTCTACAAAATGGGCAACACCATCCCCATCGCCCAGGCGCGGGGGGTGATCCTACTCGTCCTGGCCCAGTATCATCTGGTGCCGGTGGAGTTCACCCCTGCCCAGGTGAAGCAAAGCCTGACGGGCTACGGGCGCGCTGACAAACAGGCCGTGCAAGCCGCCGTGGCCCGCGAGCTCAATCTGCCCAGCCTGCCCCGCCCCGACGATGCTGCCGATGCCCTGGCCATCGCCATCACCCTTTGGCACCACCGCTTTGCTTAGGAATCGGTCGGTGTGGCTCCGTCGAGATCGCTAAACTAGACTCAGTAGCGCAAAAAGCAAAGCCTTATGCCTTCCTCTTCTGTGGACGTACGTGAGCTACCCCTGTTTCCCCTGCCAGAGGTGGTGTTGTTTCCGGGCCGCCCCCTGCCGCTGCACATTTTCGAGTACCGCTATCGCATGATGATCAACACCATCCTGGAGACGGATCGCCGTTTCGGGGTGCTGATGTTCGATCCCCAGACGGGATCCCCGGTGCGGGTGGGCTGTTGTGCCGAGGTGTTGCAGGTACAGCGGTTGCCGGATGACCGCATGGACATTTTGACCTTGGGGCAGCAGCGCTTCCGGGTGTTGAACTACGTGCGGGAAAAGCCCTTCCGGGTGGGGCTGGTGGAGTGGATTGAGGATGAGCCGACCACTGCGGATTTGCAGGGCTTGGTGCAGCAGGTTTCCACCCTACTTCAGGATGTGGTGCGCCTCTCCGGCAAGCTAATGGAGCGGGAGACGGAGCTGCCGGAGCGACTGCCCACTACCCCGATAGAGTTATCCTACTGGGTTGCCAGCCACTTTCACGGGGCTCCCCGGGAGCAGCAAGCGCTGCTGGAAATGGTCAGCACCGAAAATCGCCTGCGGCGGGAAGCCGAGATCCTCGAGTCCACCCGCAAGCACTTGGCCGCCCGCACTGCCCTCAAGGATTTGTTCTCCGAAATCTCCTAAAATTTCTTGGGATCGCTTGAAAGACGCAGGCCACGGGGGAGTTGTCAGCCGTTCTGGCGCTCGCGTTGCCACCCGTCTCAACGGCGGCTGCAAAAGCCGGCTGAGGTTCAGTGATTGTCCAGGGATCCGATGTCCTACCCTCGCCGTTATCTGCGCTTTGCCTCCCGGGTTCTGGGCCGAGAAATGGAGAT
This sequence comes from Synechococcus sp. 'PEA 65AY6A-5F PE A', assembly GCF_047462575.1. NCBI lineage: Bacteria > Bacillati > Cyanobacteriota > Cyanophyceae > Synechococcales > Synechococcaceae > Synechococcus > Synechococcus sp. 'PEA 65AY6A-5F PE A'. Next base: position 46,426 of record NZ_JAOALE010000014.1, on the reverse strand, counting down.
GCTCCACTTTGGGCATCGCGGCTACCCGCTCATCTGCCTGCCCACCAGCAATGGGCGTTTTTTCGATCTGGAAGATCGCGGCATTATCGCCAGCCTCGGCCATCACTTGGAGCAGGGCTATTTGCAGGCCTTTTGCGTGGAAACCCTTGATTGGGAGACCTTGTTCAACCGCGAGCTGGACGTGCCCCAGCGGCGGGATCGCTGGCTGTTGTTGGAGCAACACTGGGTAGAAGAGCTGATCCCCTACGCCAAAGCAGAAGCGCAAAATGACTTTCTGGTGGTGGCAGGCTTCTCTCTGGGGGCCACCCACGCCGTCAACCTCACCTGCCGGCACCCTGGCCTGGTGCGCCGTTGTCTGGCGCTGGGGGGGCCCTACGATGTGGCGGCCCTCGGCTCCGTCACCGGCTGGGATCCCCAACAGGCGGAACAGGAGCTGTATTTCATCAACCCCTTGGCCTACCTGTCCAACATGAGCCGACAACTCTGGGATCAGTTGGGCGGGCGCAACACCGAGCTGAAGTTGCTCACCGCTCGCCGCGACCACTGCCTCAGCGACAACCTGCGTCTGGCGGAAGTGCTTAGCCGCAACAACATCCCCCATCAACTGGAGGTATGGGAGGGGGATCACGACTGGCCCACTTGGCAAGCGCAAATCCGCGCCTTCGCCTAGGATCCCTTGCAGAGGAGTCAGAGAGCTTTTGATGAGAGAGCCTGGATGATCGAAGACTACTGGGTTGGCAGCCTGCACTTCAGCGAGCCTTTTGGGGACGACACCCTGGCCCGTCTCAACGCCCTTCCCCCCATTCAAGCCCGCAACGGCCAAGCCTACAAGATCCGGGCGGAACATGTCACCATTCACGAGGTGAACCTGGATTACCGCACCAAGTACCGCCTCATCCTAGACCGCTTCAGCTACCTTTACCCCCAGGCCATCGGCCTGTTCATGGGCTTTGCCTTCAGGGGGGTGTACATCATCAACAACCCCTTCAGCTTTTACTACTACCTGCGCAACAAAGATGCCGCCTACATGGTGGTCAAAGAGCTGGGGATCTCCATCCCCAAGACTTACATTCTGCCCCCCAAGGAGGCCCCAGCTTTGAAAGCCGAAGATTTTAAGTATCACAAGTTCTTCGATTGGCAGGGGATGGCAGAAGATCTCGGCTGGCCAATCGTGATCAAGCCGGCAGAGGGACGGGAGGCCATCGGAGTCGAAATCGCCTACAACATGGAGCAGCTTCTCTACTTTTACGACCGCTCCGGATCCCAGGTGATGATGCTCCAGGAGAAGGTTAAAAGTCCTTATCCCTGGCAGATTCGCGCTCTCTGTATTGGCCGAAAGATCATCCCAATTAAATACATCTTTCGCAAGTTCGATGCCAGCGAATATCTGTTCGATCCAGAGTTTCTCACGCCGGAGATGGGCAAAAAAGTTATCGACACCTGCCGGATCATCAATCGGGCGTTGGGCTATGAAATGAACTCGGTGGAGCTGTTTATCGACGAACAAGGGGAGCTACAGGCCATTGACTTTAACAATCCGGTGCCCGATGGCCGCCTCAAGGCTTTGGGAGAAATTTTTTACAACGATTACCAGCAGGCCCTTTGCGATTTGGTCGTAGATATTGTGCGGGAACAGCGTCCTTTCGACTTCTTGCCCCCAGACGTCAACCGCTTTGCCCAGATCGCCCGGCGAGCCGACCTCACCCGTGAGCAGAAGTTTCAGATGGCTCTCGAGCTGGCCAACCGCTACTACGAGCCCAGGGATCCCGAATAAAATAACTTAACAAAAGCACGGTCTAGCGCTGGGAAAGCTTTGGGCTGGGCAAAGAGCAGTTGCCTGGCTTTCGTCTATGGGACCCTTGAGGCGCAGGGATTCCATCCTAGGTTGAGCTTAGAGGGGGGATCCCCTCCCAGCCGCGGCAGGGCAAGTTGGTCTATCCGGACAGGCAAATGTCAACCGGTTTGAAATTGCGCTGGTGCCACGATATTCGCGGGATCCCAGCATCTGCCTGGCAAGCGCTGCAGACGGAGCGCACCTCTCCTTTTTTGGAGTACGAGTGGCTGCACAGCCTAGAAGCCTCCGGCTGTGCCAGCCGCAACACGGGGTGGTTGCCCTGTCACCTGTTGGTGGAGTCGGATGGGCAACTCATCGCCGCTGCCCCCTTGTATTTGAAAAGCCATAGCCAGGGCGAATTTGTCTTCGACCAAGAGTGGGCTGCGGTTGCCAACCAACTGGGAGAACGCTACTACCCCAAGCTGATCGGCATGGCCCCTTTTACGCCGGCCACCGGCTATCGCATTCTCGTCCATCCCGACTACTCGGAAGCAGAGGTGTGGCCGTCGATGCTGGCTGCTATCGATCGCTTCTGCCAGGACAATGATATTTCGCTGTTCAGCCTGCTCTATGTGGACTTAGACTGGCGGGCCCAACTGGAGGCCGATGGATTGACTCCCCGAATTACCCACAACTACCAGTGGCACAATCCCGGCTATCGCTCTTACGAAGACTTTTTGAGCCAGTTCAACGCCAACCAGCGGCGCAACATCAAGCGAGAGCGGGCCGCCATGGAAAAAAGCGGCATAGAACTCAAGATCTACACCGGAGAGGAGATCACGCCGCGCCTTCTCTCTCTCATGTACGACTTTTACAGCAACACCTGCGCCCAATTTTGGAACTGGAGCAAATATCTCAACCGCCGCTTTTTCGAATCTCTCTATCCCAACTACCGGCAGCGGCTGGTGCTGGTGGCCGGGGAACGAAATACAGAAATTGTGGGGATGTCTTTTTGCGTCCGCAAAGGGGATCGCCTCTTTGGGCGCTACTGGGGCTGCCGAGAAGAGGTGAAGTTCTTGCACTTTAATGTGTGCTACTACGAGCCGATTGCCCTAGCCATCCGCGAAGGGATCCGCAACTTTGATCCCGGAGCTGGAGGATCCCACAAGATTCGGCGGGGATTTCCAGCCACTCCCGTGTATAGCTACCACCGTTTCTACCGCCCCAGGCTAAAGCAGGTGCTAATCCCCTATCTGAATCGCGTCAACCCTCTCATGTTGGCTGAGCTGGAGAGGGTAAATCAAAACGAGGTTCCCTTTCGAGAAGATATTCTACCCTCTCTGTCTACTCTTACGCGAGGTTAAATGAACTACCACTGGATAAGCTTTTTCTGAACGGCTGCCATACACATGGCAACGCGAGCGTTGATCTCATCTTCAGAGCCAAAGATATCCAGTTTCTCTTTGAGCCTTTGAATACAGTTTTGTACGGTTTTTTTGCTCGTGTGAATGCGGTCGGCGATGGCCTGGTCGGTGAGGGCCTCTTTGCAGAGCAGGTTCAAGACCTCGATTTCCCGCTCCGTCAGCTTTGTTAAGCCGCGCAACTCTCGCGGCATGCGCAATTCCCCATTGAGGGCACTTTTGGCTCCTTCCAAGAAGACACTGCGCCGCTCCATTTTGTTGACGGCGGCAAATCCGCCCTGGTGCTTGCTGATTAGGCCCACCAGGGGAGTTAGCAGCAGCGGCTCGCTGGAATAAACCATCACGTTCAGGGTGGGGTAGTTCTCGAAAATATGGCGCAAGAACTCTAGGCCCGGCTCGGCAGACTGTTCGCCGCTGGTTTGGCCGTAGAGCAAGTCGGCTACTACCAAGTCCGGCTGTTCCCGCTGCAGGCGCAGGATGGCGTCCATCGGGTTGGAGACTGTGATGCACTGAGCATCGGCTGCAAGCCGTTGCAGCCATTCGCAATTGTTTTGGGCGACCTCGGGATGATCCTCGACAATCAAGAACTTGAGCGGGGCAGTTCGGCTCTCGACCTCAAACATCGATCCACTCCTCCAAATCCAGCGTCGGCTGCGGGGGGACGGCCAAAACCCCTTTGCAGTTTAGGGATCCCACCGACAAACTACCCTAGTGTAGCCCCAAGTTGGGCCTGAGAAGGCGCAGCAGGGTAGGCTAGAGGGTGATGTTAACCGGATCCCGACTGTGGTACCCCTGCAAGATCGCAACCCAACCACCCGCACTGCCTACGTTACCTATGCTTTGGTGCTTATCAACATCCTGGTTTTTGTGTATGAGCTTACCCTATCACCGCAAGAGCTGGCGGCTTTCTTCCGAGAGTGGGCAGTGGTGCCAGCGGAACTGACGGCCAGCTTTCGGGGGGAGGCCACCTCTTCGCTGCGCCCCGAATGGGTAACGCTATTTACCTCGCAATTTTTGCACGGGGGCTTTTTGCATCTTGGCGGCAACATGCTCTTTTTGTGGGTCTTCGGCAACAACGTCGAGGATCGCCTGGGCCATGTGCGCTACCTCATTTTTTACCTAACTTGTGGAGCCTTGGCCGCCCTAACTCAGTGGTTTTTCGATATGGAGTCCGCCATCCCTTCGCTGGGGGCAAGTGGGGCTATTGCGGGGGTGTTGGGAGCCTACATCCTGCGGTTTCCCCAGGCTGAGATCCTGACTTTGGTGCCCCTGGGCCTTTTTACCACAACCGTCTATGTTCCTGCCTGGGTGTTTTTGGGCTTTTGGTTTGTGCAACAGGCATTTTATGGCATTGCTAGCCTGCAGACTCCTATCAATATTGGCATGGAGGGGGGAGGGATCGCCTACTGGGCCCATGCCGGAGGTTTTGTGTTTGGCCTCATCTTGGGGCCCTTGATGGGGCTGTTTGCTGGCAAAAGCCCCTATGACCGCCAGCAGCAGCACTACCCAGACTTAGATCTGTAGCTCTGACTGTCAGATTCCAAAGGCAACTTGCGAGGAAAAAAGCATGGTCAGTCTACCTGCCAAGTCTTTAACTCTGGAGGAGTTTCTACAGCAGCCGGAAACTGAGCCTCCTAGCGAGTTCATGGAGGGAGAAATTACCCAAAAACCGACGCCACAAGCAAAACATAGCCGTCTCCAACTAAAACTGGGCAGCTTCATCAACGAGCTGTTGGAGCCTCCTCAACTAGGGATGGCCTTTCCAGAGCTACGCTGCACCTTCGCCGGATATGCAATTGTGCCCGACATTGCTGTGATCGTCTGGGAGCGGATTCCTGTGGATGAAGACGGCACTATTCAAAACCTCATACCTTTCTGCCCTGATTGGGTGATCGAGATTCTCTCTCCCGATCAAAACCAAGTGAAGCTGGTCAAAAAAATCTTGATCGGCTTGGCCCACGGCTGCCAGATGGGGTGGATCGTAGCTCCCGAAGAAAGGCTCGTTTTCGCCTACCCTGCCGGACAGCAGCCAACCGTGCATGAGGATCCGCAAGAGCTGATCCCCGTTCCCGCGTTTGCCCAAGGGATCCAACTGACGGTCGAAACGTTGTTTGGTTGGATGCGGGTTCGAGCTGACGAGAGCGGCAAGCACAGCGGAGATACACAGGCGGGGCACTCGCCTAACCCCAGCCCTTCCGGTGCCCAGTGAGAAAAAAGCCGAGACCGGCTGGACCAGTGGCACGCCTTGCTGACAAGCTGCCCCAGCCTCCCTCGCCTCCATTTCAGTCGGCGCTGTAGAGAGCAGGAGCTTGGGCAACCGTCGCTCCAATAGAGGAGAGTTCTTGGCGCAGCAGCGCCACCAGGGCATTGGTGGACTGGTCGTAGAGGCTAGTGACCAGCTTGGGATAGAGCCCAATGCCGATGATGGGGATCAGCAGGCAGGCGATGATGAACACCTCCCGCGGCTCGGCATCCACCAGTTCCTCGTGTTCGGTCAGCTCTTTGTTTTCCGGGCCAAAGAAGATCTGCCGCAACATCGACAGCAGGTAGATAGGAGTCAGGATCACCCCAACCGCCGCCAGAAAGACCACCACCAGCCGGAAGGGGAGGGAGTAGGCATCGGTGGTGGCCATGCCGATGAACACCATCAGCTCCGCCACAAAGCCGCTCATCCCCGGCAGAGCCAGAGAGGCCAGCGAGCAAGCGGTGAACATGGAGAAAATCTTGGGCATCTTCAGGCCGACGCCGCCCATTTCCTCCAGCTCCAGCGTGTGGGTGCGGTCGTAGGTGGCCCCCACCAAGAAGAACAGGCTGGCCCCGATCAGCCCGTGGGAGATCATCTGCAGCATGGCGCCGCTCATGCCGATTTCGGTCAGGGATCCGATCCCGATGAGGACAAAGCCCATGTGGCTGATGGAAGAGTAGGCGATCTTGCGCTTGAGGTTGCGCTGGGCAAAGGAGGTGAGGGCGGCAAAGATGATGTTCACCACCCCCAGCACGATCAGCACCGGCGCAAAGTAGAGGTGGGCATCCGGCAGCATGCCCACATTCATGCGCATCAGGGCATAGCCCCCCATCTTAAGCAAGATCCCGGCCAGCAACATGTGAACCGGCGCCGTGGCTTCGCCGTGGGCATCGGGCAGCCAGGTGTGCAAAGGGAAGACGGGCAGCTTCACCCCGTAGGCGATGAGGAAGGCCCCATACAGCAGCAATTGGAAGCTCAGCGGATAGGCCTTGTGGGCCAGATCCGTCATGTCAAAGCTGATGGGATCCCCGTAGAAGGCCATGGCCAGGCCTGCCACCAGGATAAACAGGGAGCTGAGGGCGGTGTAGAGGATGAACTTGGTGGCCGCATAGAGGCGGTTGTACCCCCCCCAAATGGAGAGGAGCAAATACACCGGGATCAGCTCCAGCTCCCACATCAGGAAGAACAGCAACATGTCCTGCACGGCGAACACCCCGATCTGCCCGCCGTACATGGCCAACATCAGAAAATAAAACAGGCGCGGCTTGAGGGTGACCGGCCAGGCGGCCAAGATGGCAAGCGTGGTCACAAAAGCCGTGAGCAGGATCAGCGGCATGGAAAGGCCATCGGCCCCCACCGACCAGCTCAGCCCCACCTGCGGCACCCAGGTGTAGCGCTCCAGCAGTTGTAAGCTTGTCTGGCTGGGGTCATAGCCGACATAGAAGCCAGCCAGCAAAATGAGCAGGTCGGTAACCGCGATGAAGAGGGCAAACCAGCGAACCCGTTCTGCCAACTTTTGCGCGTAGACGCGGGTAGTGGGATCCCCAGCGGGCGCCGGGATCAAGGGGATGAAGAGGGCGGCCACCACCGGATAGACGATGACCGTGGTCAGCCAGGGAAACTCGTGCAAGCTGGGCAGCGCCATGAAGATAACCTCGTTACGCTAAGTTCATACCACACCCTTCCAGGGGGATTGCCGTCGGCTACAGCCAACAGCCTTTTACCAGAATCGCTCCTGAGTATCTCTGCTCAGCAAACCTCCAGAACTATCTTAAGGCTCTTTACCTAGTTTGCCGGGATCCCTGGCCGGGCTCGACCAGGACTCAAGCATTGACCTGGTCATCAAACCTGGCTATTAGAAACCTCATCACCTGGCCCTCGGCTAGCCGACCCTGCGCAATTGCGCCTGGACAGGACTGCCGCTGTTGGATAACAGTAGAAATAGTACTTAACAACCAAGCCAGGTCCGCCCTTGGCGGGCGGTGAGGGGAGCCTCTGGGGGAAGCTTTGAAGTATGGCACTGCATGCGGAGTTACACCGCCACCTAGGCGGTTCGGTCGTTCCTAGGATTTTGTGGCGCTACCTGCATCGTCAGGGATCCCCTCTGGCAGCACGCTTTCCTGACTACGCCGAGTTTGAGGAGTTCTACACCCGCCCGCGCAACACCCTTGAAGATTACTTGGAGCTGCACACGCTAGTGGAACAGGTGCAAACCCTGGAAAGCTTACCTTATTTCATCTACCGTCTGCTGCGGGGGGCCTATGTTTTTGAGGATTTGGCCTATCTAGAGATTCGCTACACCCCCTATCTGCGCACAGATCCCAGCTTGGACGAGGCGGATCGCCTCAAGCAGATGCGCCAAGTTATCGAAACGGTAGGGCAAGCCAGCCAGCAGCGGGAATATCCCATCGTCACCACCCAGATCGTCTGTTTGCATTCACGCCTGCCCAGCCATATCAACCGCGCCATGGTGGAGGCCGCCGCCGAGTCCGAATACGTGTCTGCCATCGACCTGGCGGGGGGAGATAAGGCCTACGGCGAACGCATGGACGAGTGGATTGAGCTGTTCAAATATGCCCTGGCCCGTGGCCTCAAAACCACTGCCCATCTCTATGAGACTTTGGATGGCTGTTACCCAGAGCTGCTGCCCTATGTCTCGCGGATTGGCCACGGGATCCAGATCCCTCTCCACTACCCAGAGCTGCTGCCAGAGCTGGCGCGGCGCGGCCAATGCCTGGAGGTCTGTCCCACCACTTACCTGAAGACGGGGACGCTGCCCAGCTTGGAGCCCCTCAAAATCGTCTTCGACCGCTGCTTTGACGCGGGGGTAGATATCGCCATCTGCACCGACAACGCCGGCCTGCACAACGTGCGCCTGCCGTTTGAGTACGAAAACTTGCTCACGCACGACATTATCGATTTCGACCAGCTCAAGCGCTGTCAGGAGGCGGCTTTTCGTCACGCTTTTGCCTGGCCCTACAAGGAGCACCCCGCCTCGTTGCTGTCGGAGCTGCAGCAGTCAGCCTCGAAGTCCCTAGTTCCCCTCTGAGAGGGGCAAACAGGACTTTGCTTGACATTTCCGCCGCCAGACTTGGTCGCGCTTGCCCGGCGAGGGCTGGCGCAGGTCAAAACGACATCCCCCTGAGTCGGACAGCGGCCTCCTGTAGGCTGCTCTCGGAGAGGTCAGGCAGCTCAAGGCGAGCGCGGATACGGTTAAAGTGTTGCTGCAGGCCGTGGCGATAGGTGGGGTCGTAGTGCTGCTCCAGCAACTCCTGCACAAACTGCGGCCAGTCTTGGGCGTCGATCAGCTCAAACCAACGCTGCAGGCGGGCCTGGCCAAGACGGGACTTCAGAGGCAGCAATTTTTCCTTCAGCGCTTGGGGGTGAGCAATCCAGTGGGGATAGTGGGCGATTAACCCCTTCACCCGCTCCTCTAGAGGCAACTGCACTTCGACACAGTCGGCTTGGGTAAGGGCTTGCCAAAGGGCAGGCGGCAGATGGAGCTGGCCCACTTTGGCACTCTCAGCTTCTACCCAGACTGGCTTGGCGGGATCCCACTGGAGAAAAACCTGCACCAGTTGACTTTCAAAGCTCTTCTGACTGGGCTGTGGCACCCCCCACTCGGCCCCCAGGAGGGATCCCCGGTGACAGGCCAGCTTTTCCAGATCGAGAACTTGGGATCCCTGTTGGCGCAGATGGTGAAGCAACTGGGTTTTGCCGCTCCCTGTTGGCCCGCAGAGCACTCGGTAGGTAAACTCCTGGGGCAAAGTCTGCAGTTGTCGGCGCACCCAGGCGCGGTAGGTTTTGTACCCCCCTTGCAAGACGGTTACCTGCCAGCCCACCTGGGACAACACCAGCGCCAGACTGGCCGAGCGCTGCCCGCCCCGCCAACAGTAGATGAGGGGGTGGTAGTCCCGGCCCTTGTCGGCAAAGTGGGTCTGCAAATGGCGGGCGATGTTCTGGGCCACCAGGCTGGCCCCCCGCTTGCGGGCTGTAAAGGGATCCACTTGCCTGTAGAGGGTGCCCACCTCTGCCCGTTCTGCATCGTCGAGCACGGGCAAGTTGATGGCCCCCGGCCAATGGTCTTCGGCAAACTCTGCCGGCGAGCGCACATCGATAATCTCGCTGTAGGTGTGCAGCCAGGGCTCTGCAGTGAAGTGAATCGGAGGAGACACAAACCTGTGGATGGAAATGGTAAGCTGTGTTCTATCTTGGCAGGGTTCTGGCCAAGGCTCACCGCCCCAGCTTTAACTTGGGAGAGCCGAGGTCAAGCGCAGGGTGACCCGAAGGCTTGGGTTGGATATCCCTCTTGATTGGGCTTTTGCTCTTTCTTTGCTCTTTATTGAATTGATTTGCCAGAGGTGCTATGGGATCCTATATTGCGGCAGAACCTTACCCCTATCCCTACAACGGTGACTTACGGCCTGAGAACACCGCCCTGATCGTCATCGATATGCAGACCGATTTCTGCGGGGTAGGTGGCTATGTAGACAAAATGGGCTACGACATTTCCCTCACCCGTGCCCCCATAGAGCCGATCCGACGGGTTTTGGCGGCAATGCGAGCCCTGGGTTTTTTCATCGTGCATACCCGCGAAGGCCATCGCCCCGATCTATCAGATTTGCCGGAAAACAAGCGCTGGCGCAGTCAACGCATTGGGGCAGGCATTGGGGATCCCGGTCCCTGTGGGCGCATCCTGGTGCGAGGAGAACCCGGCTGGGAAATTATCCCGGAACTGGCTCCTCTGCCAGGGGAGGTGATCATCGACAAGCCGGGCAAAGGCGCTTTCTATGCCACCGATCTGGACTTAATCCTGAGGCGCAAAGGCATCCAAAACCTGATCTTGACGGGCATCACCACCGATGTATGCGTCCACACCACCATGCGAGAAGCCAACGACCGGGGCTATGAATGTTTGTTGCTATCCGATTGCACAGGTGCCACAGACTACGGAAATTATCTCGCTGCTCTGAAGATGATCCAGATGCAAGGGGGGGTTTTCGGGGCAGTTGCCGATTCAGGTGCCCTGATAGCAGTACTTCAGGAACTCAAAACCGACTAGACCTCGTTTCTTTACGTGTGTTTACGTGAGACACCCAAACCAGGAGATCTTGACCAACCATGACTACCACTGCCCAAACTGAAATCTCAACAGCACGGAAAGCCCCCCCGGAACTGGAGGTCGTCAACCTCACCAAGCGATTTGGATCCCTGTTGGCCCTAGACCACGTCTCGATGAAACTCAAGCCGGGATCCCTTCATGCCTTACTTGGGGAAAACGGAGCCGGGAAAAGCACCCTCGTCAAGTGCGTGATGGGCTTTTATCATGCTGACTCTGGCGATGTTTGCATTGATAAACGAGCTCGTGCCATCCACAGCCCACGGGATGCCTATCACTACGGCATTGGCATGGTGTACCAACATTTCACCTCTGTACCCGCCATGACTGTGGCGGAAAACTTGGTCTTGGCCCGCCCAGATTTGCCTTTGGTGATTGACTGGAAAGAAGAGGAAAAAAAGCTGGCAGATTTTATGGAAACAGCCCCTTTCCAAGTCAACTTGCGGGCTTTTGTTTCCGAACTATCGGCAGGAGAAAAGCAGAAGGTCGAGATCCTCAAGCAGCTTTATTTGAACACCAAGATCCTGATCTTGGACGAGCCTACTTCTGTGCTCACGCCAGAGGAAGCCGACGAAGTCTTGGGCCTTGTGCGTCGTTCGGTGGAAGCTGGCGACCTGAGTGTATTGCTCATTACCCACAAGTTTCGCGAGGTGAATGCCTTTGCCGATGAGGTGACGGTGTTGCGACGTGGGAAGGTGGCCGGCCATGGACAAGTGAAAGATTTATCCACAGCAGAAATGGCCGAAATGATGCTGGGCCGGCAACAGGTGCAGATCCAGTTGGAGAAAGCCTTGGTCAAAGGGGGATCCCCTCTGCTGGAAATTGAAGGGATCCAGGCTGACAAGGACAATGGCTTGCCCGCTGTGCGGGGGGTGACCCTGACTGTTCATGGAGGTGAGATTGTGGGAATTGCCGGCGTTTCCGGCAACGGCCAGCGGGAGTTGATGGAAGTCTTGGCCGGGCAGCGGATGGCTACAGCCGGGCAGATCAAGATCAACGGGCAACTGTACAGGGCCACCCGCGCAGAAATGGTGCGCCACCGGGTTTGCTGTTTGCCGGAGGAACCTCTGAGAAATGCCTCGATCCCCAACATGAGCGTTGGCGAAAACTTGGCCCTGCGTCGTTATGACCGGGATCCTATGGCCAAAGGTTGGATGTTGATCTGGCAAGAGATTTGGCGCTATGCCCGCGCGTTAATCGAGCAATTTAAGGTGAAAACGCCTTCAGCCCAAACTCCCATCAGCCACCTGTCGGGGGGTAATGTCCAGCGAGCCATTTTGGCACGGGAACTCGCCGGAGATCCACAAATTTTGATCGCCGCCAATCCTTGTTTTGGTCTGGACTTTGCGGCAGTAGATTACATTCACTCGCAGATTGTGGATGCTCGTAACCGAGGAGTTGCCGTCTTGCTGATCAGCGAAGATCTGGACGAGCTTCTCAAGCTCTCCGATCGTTTGCTGGTGATGGCGGGCGGTCGGATCGTCTATGAAAGTCCTATCAGCAGCGTGGATCTCAAAGAAGTTGGCCACAAGATGGGCGGACATTAAGCATTAAGTGATTTGGTAAGTAATCAGCAGTGAATATGACATGGCTTCCCCTCAAATGGAGAGGTGAGCCCGAACTTTTTCTTCATCCATCTGGTTGGTCTGCCCCTCCATGATAAGGGATCCATTTTCCATAAGATAAAAGTAATCGGCCAGACTTTGGGCAAACTCAAAATACTGCTCCACCAGCAACACCGAAACGCCCCGCTCCTTTTGAATGCGGCTGATGGCTTCTTCAATCTCGATAATGATAGAGGGCTGGATCCCTTCTGTAGGCTCATCCAGGAGCAAAAGTTTGGGCTCTGCCACCAAAGCTCTGGCGATGGCCAGTTGCTGCTGCTGCCCACCGCTCAAATCCCCACCCAGCCGTTTAAGAAAAGAACGCAGAATTGGGAATAGGTCATAGACAAACTCAGGTATGATCCGTTCTCTGTCCGGTGCCGCTTCTAGCCCCACCAGCAGGTTTTCCTCAACCGTTAGGCGGGGAAATATCTCTCGACCTTGGGGCACATAGCCAATACCGGCGCGGGCTCGCCAATTGGGAGGGTAATGGTTGATAGGACGGCCCTCAAAAGCAATTTTGCCTGTGCAATCTTTCAGAAGTCCCATCAGGGCTTTAAGTGTGGTAGTTTTGCCCATACCATTGCGGCCCAGAAGGCAAACCGCTTGGCCGGGAAAGATCTTAAAAGAGAGATCCTTCACAATTAAACTCTGACCATAGTAAACCCTCAAGTTGGAGACCTCCAGGAGAGGCCCGGATCCATCTCGGGATAAGTTTTGTGTTGCGGTCGCGTTTTCCGTATTCATAGGCCTGCGCATGAGTCGATTAGATACAGAACTATAGCCTCTTTGCTTAGTTTTTCCCCTTGTGGGATCCGAGATAGACCTCAATCACTCGCGGGTCGTTTTTCACATCCTCAAAGGTACCTTCGCACAGCACCGAGCCTTGGTGTAAAACGGTAACCTTGCGGGCAATTTGCCGGACAAACACCATGTCATGTTCGATCACCAAAATGGTGTGGCTTTGGGCTAAGGATTGAATTAACTCTCCTGTAGCTTCTGTTTCTTTGTCCGTCATCCCGGCCACGCATTCATCCAGCAGCAGCAAATCCGGATCTTGAGCAATCACCATGCCGATCTCCAGCCATTGCTTTTCTCCGTGGGAAAGCAGCCCTGCCGGAACCCGATCCTTACGGCTGAGGCCAATGGTTTCCAAAAGAGCATCCGTTTTTTCTCGCAGATGCTTTTTGCCCAATAGGGTGGAAAAAACCCTTTTGTCAGGGTTGAGGGATAGCTCCAAGTTTTCTCGCACGCTCAAGTTTTGATAGACCCGCGGCGTCTGAAACTTGCGCCCAACACCCAAAATCGAGATCTCATGTTCCTTGAGCTTGGTCAGATCTTTTCCTTTAAACAGCACCCGGCCTCGAGTAGGCTTAACCTTGCCCGTCAGCACATCGAGAAATGTAGTCTTACCCGCCCCATTGGGACCGATGACCACCCGCAGCTCCCCTTCCTCCAGAGAGAAGTTCAACCCATCTAAAGCCTTGAAGCCATCAAAGCTGACGGTGAGATCCTGAGTTTGTAAAATTTGTCGGGTAGCGGTGGGAGCTGCAGTGAGCATAGGGATCACATCCAAGAACGGAAAGGCCAAAGGTCAAACCGGATTCTCAACCCATCAAATAAACCCATCAAATAGGAGAGGAAACTTGGCATCGCTGGCTCACCCATGGAATCCTCTTACCTTAAACTTATATCTTGCACATAACTGACATCCTCAAGAGAAAGCCAGATTTAGGCTGGAGAAGTATTTGCCAAACGCCTGCGCCAAAGCTGAACGGTGACCCAAAGTTGCCTGCCTTGGGTGCGCACCCAACCCACCAGTCCATCCGGCAGCACCAGCACCACCAACAGGAACAATCCCCCCTGGAAAAACAGCCAAATCTCCGGAAAATTTTCGCTCAGCAAGCTCTTGGCAAAGTTAACCAACAGAGCCCCCAGCACCGCCCCCACCAAACTGGCCCGACCGCCCACCGCCACCCAGATTACCATCTCAATGGAAAAGGGAACGGCCATCGCATTGGGAGAGATGATCCCAGTTTGCAAGGTAAACAAAGCTCCGGCAATGCCTGCCAGGGCAGCAGACACGGCAAACACCAGAACTTTAAAGCCGGTGGGATCGTAGCCGGAAAAACGAACCCGCGGCTCGTCATCTCGAATGGCTACCAGGATCCGACCGAATAAGCCGCTGGTGAGCCAACGACAGAGAAGGTAAGCCAAAACCACCGCCAGAACTGTAGTGACATAGACAGCAAAGCGCATTTCGGACGAGTTGACATCTAGGCCAAACAAAGTCTGGAAGTTGGTCAGGCCGTTGGTGCCGTTGATTAAGCGCTGTTGGCCGTTGAAGAAGTTAAAGAAAATGATCGTGGTGGCCTGAGTTAAAATGGAAAAATAAACCCCTCGGATGCGATTTCTCACCACCAAATACCCCAGGGCTGCCGCCACCAAAGCCGGAATCAAGACCACAGCAACAGCCGTAAACGGAAACGAATAAAAGGGATACCAAAACCAGGGCAATTCCGTTACCCCGTAGAGGCTGAAAAACTCCGGTATCTGACCTTCCGGCAATTGCAATTTCAGGTGCATCCCCAGAGCGTAGCCCCCCAAGGCAAAGAACACCCCATGCCCCAGGCTGAGCATGCCGGTATAGCCCCAGATGAGGTCGATCCCCAAAGCTACAATGCTGAGGGCCAGAAACCGCCCCAACAAGTTGAGCCGAAAGCCAGACAGCACAGTTGGGGCCACAAAGATCAAGGCCAGCACCAAAACGATGAGGATCCCGGCCTCCCACAGAAGCTTGCGAGAAGAATTGGGATCCCCACCCGCGGCGGGAGCAGCCACTTCATGATCAGCACGGGGGGAATGAACCAGTTTCATGGGCTTTGTGAGGGAGTAGAAGATGGAGAGTCTGGTCCTAGAGTTTTCGCCAAGCGAGATCATTCCCTAGGCATCCACCATACGACCTTTTTCGGGGAAAAGGCCCCGAGGTCGCACCTGCAAAAAGGCCACGATCAAAGCAAAGACCATCACCTTGGCCATGCTCGTGGTGGCAAAAAAGTTGAGGGTATCGGTCAGGATGGGCACGTTGGGAAAAATCAAAGCCAGCGTCCCTGAGCCGATGACAAAGTTGGCAATCCCGATCCCAAGCGCTGCCACAATGCTGCCCAAAAGCTTACCGACACCCCCCACGACGACCACCATAAAGGTATCCACGATGTAGTTTTGGCCGGTGTTCGGCCCCACGGATCCCAGCAGGCTGACCGCCACGCCGGCTACTCCCGCCAGACCCGAACCGATGGCAAAGGTAAGGGCATCCACCTTTTGCGTGGGGATCCCTACACAGGCGCTCATGGCCCGATTTTGGGTAACCGCCCGGATGCGCAGCCCCCAGCGGGTGCGTTGCAAGAAGAAGTACAGCCCCAGGATGCAGAGGATGGTGAGGGCGATGATAAACAGGCGGGTATTGGGCAAAAACAGGTTGCCCACCGGGATCCCACCCCCCAGCCACCGGGGAGCCGTCACGTCTTTGTTCTGGGCGCCGAACCAAGGCTGGGTAACCGCCAAAGCATAGGTTTGCGCCAGCACCCGCCCCCCCACCGCTGCAATTGCCGTGGAAAGCACCAGTAGCAGCGCCAGCGTCCACCCTTTGAGGCGCGGCCAATCCGTTCGCCTGGCCAAGAGCCACCAGCCGCCAAAAAAGAGCACCGCGAAGGCCCCCAAGCGGAAAGCCAGCACCCAATTGACGCTGCGCACAAACTGCTGCAGGATCAGGCTCACACCCCAAGTGGCCAGAAGGGTTTCCTGCGGTCGGCCATACAAAAAGCGAATCACCCCCCGCTCCAAGGCCAACCCTACCAGAGCAGTGACGGCAAAGGCTGCCACCAAAGCCGGGAAGATATACAGATCCCGCCAGGGATCCCCTAGGGGACGAAAGGCATTCTGAACCACAAAAGTGGTGTAGGCCCCCAACATCATCAGCTCCCCATGGGCCATGTTGATGACCCCCATGAGGCCGAAAACAATGGCCAAGCCCAGAGCGGCTATTAGCAAGACGGTGCCAATGCTAATGCCGTTGAACAAGCTGTCCAGGAGCAAGGTCATGGGCAGGGGATCCTCCTTCAAACTAAACTAGGGAGGCTAACCGAGCATCTAGGCGGGATCCCCGACCCTATCCAAACGGCAAGGGATCCCAGCCCTGGCCAGGACTAGCTGACTTTGTAGCGACCGCCCTTGGCCGGATCTGACCAATCGCAGGCAAAACCCTTGGTCTCTGCCACAAACTGGTTCCAGGGCTGCGGCTCCACGGCATCCGTAGAAAAGATGACATCAAACAAACCGTCAGAGCGCACCTGGCCGATCCGCACATACTTGGTCAGGTGGTGATTGGTGTTCATGGTTACCAAGCCTTCTGGGGCATCAAAGGTCTGGCCATAGGCTGCCTGCCGCACGGCGTCGATTTCCACTGTTCCCGCTTTTTCCACTGCCTGCTTCCAGATGTAAACCATGATGTAGGCGGCTTCCATCGGGTCGTTGGTGACGCGGTTTTGGCCGTATTCTGCCTTGAAAGCCTCCACAAACTTCTTGTTGGCAGGCGTATCCACCGTCATAAAGTAGTTCCAGGCGGCGAAGTGCCCTTCCAAGAATTCGGGGCCGATGGCCTGTACCTCTTCTTCGGCAATGCTGACGGACATGGAAGGATAGCGATCTGGCCCCAGCCCTGCCCCTTTCAACTGTTTGAAAAAGGCCACGTTGCTGTCGCCGTTCAAGCTGTTGTAGATCACACCGCCATTGGGAAGAGCGGCCCGGATCTTGCTGATGATGGGGGTAACTTCTGTGCTGCCCAAAGGCAGATAGTCTTCACCCACCACTTTGCCCCCCAGGGCTTCCAACTGGGCCTTGATGATGGTGTTGGCCGTGCGGGGGAACACGTAGTCGGATCCCACCAGGAAGAACTCTTTGCCCTTGTTCTTGAGCAGCCATTCCACCGAAGGCTCGATCTGCTGGTTGGGGGCAGCGCCGGTGTAGAAGATGTTTTTGGAGCACTCTTGTCCTTCGTACTGCACGGGATACCAGAGCAGGTGCTGCTTGGATTCAAACACCGGCAACACGGCTTTGCGACTGGCCGAAGTCCAGCATCCAAACACCGTTGCCACCTTGTCCACATCGATCAATTTGGTGGCTTTCTCGGCAAAGGTTGGCCAATCGGAAGCCCCATCCTCGATAATCGGCTCGATCTGCTTGCCCAAAACCCCACCGGCGGCATTGATCTCTTTGATAGCCAGCTTTTCCGCATCCACCACGCTGGTTTCCGAAATGGCCATGGTGCCGCTGAGGGAGTGCAAAATGCCAACGCGGATGGTCTCTCCCTGGGCGTAGGCGGGCACGGATCGCTTCACCCAGATCTGCGGCCCTAGGGCCGCCCCGGCTCCGGCCAGAGCGCCCATTTTCAGCACTTGACGACGATTAAATGATAGAGCCATCGGTGATCTCCGAAACAAAGTGAGTGCAAAGGGTGTTAAGAAGTCCAGTTGTTGCAGCAGCCCGGCCAACAGAGGGAAGCACCTAGCTCATCACCTCGCCCATGTGTTAAATTTGCCCAACTGCAGTCGGCTGAGGCTTTCACCGAATGCCTTCCCAACATCAACAGAGGAAAAGGCTAATCCTGCAGTCGAGAAAGCGTTGTGCATCCCTGTTGCCTTAACGTGTTCCATCAAACCCATTCAGCCCGGAGAGAATTGTATCGCGGGATACCTTTTCCCAGAATCCGAGCCTGTTCTCGGCTCCCTTTCCCCACAGGCTGTAGGCAAAGGCAGGGATCCCTTGCTGCCGGCATAATAGGGGTTCTGGGGTCGAGAATTAGTTGAGAGTTAACAGCTTATGGTGCAACAGGCTGGCTATGGATCTTGGCGATCCCCGATTACCGCTGACCTGGTGGTGACGGGATCCCTGCGCTTGGGACAGATGGTTTGGGATCAGGGGGAGCTCTACTGGACGGAGGGCCGCCCGCAAGAAAAAGGGCGCAATGTGTTGATGCGGCGCTCTGCCGACGGGATCCTGGTGGAGCTGACACCGGCACCTTTCAATGTGCGGACACGGGTGCATGAGTATGGGGGTGGAGCTTATTGGGTGTCGGCAGGGGTAGTGTATTTTTGCAACTTCGCTGACCAACGGCTCTACCGCCTGCTGCCGGGTTCAGATCCCCAGCCCCTGACGGAAGCAGGCCCCTATCGCTATGCAGATGGGGTGGTGGACAGGGCATTCCGACGCATCCTCTGCGTGCGCGAGGATCACAGCCGTCAGAGAGAGCCGGAAAATACGCTGGTCGCCATCGATCTAGAAAGCGGATCCCAGCAGGTTCTGGCCAGGGGCCACGACTTCTATGCCAGCCCGCGGCTGAGCCCCGATGGCCGCACGCTGGTCTGGCTGAGCTGGGATCACCCCCAGATGCCCTGGGACGGCACAGAGCTGTGGCAAGCGGAAGTGGCTCCTGACGGCAGCTTGGGAGAACCCCAAAAACTGGCCGGCGGCCCGGCTGAGTCGATTTTCCAGCCCCAGTGGTCGCCACAGGGGGATCTCTACTTTGTTTCCGACCGCAGCGGCTGGTGGAACCTCTACCGCTGGGATCCCCAGGGCCCCATTCCCCTCTGCCCTATGGAAGCGGAGTTTGGAGAGCCGCAGTGGGTGTTTGGCCTGAGCACCTACGGCTTTGCTGGGGATGGGCGCATTCTGGCCTGCTACCAACAGGGGGGTCTGTGCCATTTGGCCTACCTGGATCCCCAGTCGGGGCAACAGGAAGAGATCCCTTTGCCCTACACCGAGATCCACAATCTGCAGGTAAGTGGGGAAAAAGCCGCTTTCCTGGCCGGATCCCCGACGGAAGCCATAGCCTTGGTTTGTTTGGATTTGCCTTCTGGACAGGTGGAAGTGGTGGCCCGTTCCAGCAGCGTGGCGGTGGATCCCGACTATCTGTCGATCCCAGAGCCCATTGTTTTTCCCACCGGTGGCGGCAAGGCAGTGGCCTACGCCTTCTTCTATCCCCCCAAAAACCGAGACTTTGTTGCCCCTGCCGGCGAAAAACCGCCCCTGCTCGTGAAAAGCCACGGTGGGCCCACAGGGGCGACGGCAGCCGTGCTCGACCTGGGGATCCAATACTGGACCAGCCGCGGGATTGCCGTTTTGGATGTCAACTACCGCGGCAGCAGCGGCTATGGGCGGGCCTACCGGGAGGCCCTCAAGGGCCGCTGGGGCCTTGTGGACGTGGAAGATTGCATCGCTGGGGCCCAATTCTTGGCAGCCCAGGGCAAGGTGGACGGGGAGCGGCTGCTCATTCGCGGCGGCAGCGCCGGCGGCTACACCACCCTGGCGGCCCTGACGTTTCACACCGTCTTCAAGGCCGGCGCCAGCTACTACGGGGTGAGCGATCTAGAGGCCCTAGCCCAGGAGACCCACAAGTTTGAGTCCCACTACTTGGACAGCTTAATTGGCCCCTACCCGGAGCGGCGGGATCTCTACCGGGAGCGCTCTCCCATCCACCACCTGGAGGGTCTCAACTGCCCCGTTATCTTCTTTCAAGGCCTGGAGGACGCCATCGTCCCTCCCAACCAAGCAGAGAGGATGGTGGCTGCCCTGCAGGCCAAAGGGATCCCAGTGGCCTATGTGCCCTTCGAGGGAGAGCAACACGGCTTTCGCCAGGCGGCCAACATCAAACGGGCTTTGGAGGCAGAGCTTTATTTCTACGCCCAGATCCTAGGGTTTCCCTTGGCGGAGCTTATCGAGCCGGTTCCCATTGCCAACTGGCCTCCTCCTCGTTGAGGTTACTTGTCCTGGCTCAGCGCCTCCCCATTGGGTATCCTAGTCAAGGACGCTGGGGAAGGGAGGCATGCAGAGCAGAACAAGCCACCGGCAACTCTGGAGGCGATGGCTTGCCGCGACCTTAGCAGCAGGCGGAGTACTGGGCGGCGTCCTGTGGGGCTTTTACGCCTCCTCCTGGGCAGAACCTGTCGAGATGGCGGCGGCGCCTCCAGCACCCCTGAGCTCGACTTCTGGCGCCGCCTTTTTGCGCGCCTACAAAGCCCTGCAGGCCGGCCAAGCGCAAGCGGCCCTGGAGCACCTGCAGGGCTTGGAAGAAAAGCTGCCAGTTCTCACCGACGAGATCTGGAAGCTCAGGGCTCAGGCTTATGAAAAGCTGGGGGATCGAGAAACAGCCCGCCAGATCTGGTGGCCCAAGATCTTGCAGGAGTATCCCCACAGCCCGGTGGCCGCCTACGCCCTCTGGGGAATGGGCCAGGTGGATCAGTTGCGGCGGCAATTTCCCACCCACCCCCTGACGGCCCGCGCCCTCAAGCACCTGCTGGAGCTGGATCCTGACCGGTATGACCTGCTGCGGGATCTGGCCTTGCACCACCCGCAAACCCCTGGGTTAACGCCGCTGCTGGATCGCTGGCGGCAAGCCCAAGAGGGATCCCTCACGGCCTCCGATTGGCAGATCCTGGCCGATGCCTATTGGGAGCAGCGGGAGTACGGCAAAGCCGCCCGCGCCTACGGGCGTGCCCCCACCACCTCTCGCAATCTCTACCGCCAGGGGCGCAGCCACCAGATCTCGCGGGAGTTTCCCCAGGCCAAAGCGGCTTACCAAGCGCTGCTGGCACAGTTTCCCGATGGGCCAGAGGCTTCTCTCACCCGCCGCCGTTTGGCGGAACTGAGCGACCTGCCGACGGCGATCGACTTGCTTCGCCAGGTGGGATCCGGCTCGGATAGAGAAGCTCCAGAAGCGTTGCTCAGCCTCAGCCAACTGTATGACCGCAACGGCAGCCCGCAATCGGCCCAGGCGGTGCGGCAGACCCTTTGGGAGCGCTTCCCAGTCAGCGAAGCCGCGGCCACCGCCGCCTGGACGGTGGCTTGGCGCCAGGCGCAAACGGGCAATCTCAGCCAAGCCATTGCTCTAGCCCAGCAGATTGGCTTGGCCCAGCGGGATACGGAAATGGGGGCGCAACTGCTCTACTGGGCCGGCAAATGGCGGGAACGGCTGGGGGAGGTGGCTGCGGCGCGGCAAACCTATCAGCAGGTGCTGCGGCAGTTTCCCCACACCTACTACGCCTGGCGGGCGGCGGCGCAACTGGGCTGGCCAGTAGGAGATTTCTCCAGCGGCCGCCAAAGGGTTGAGGTGGATTTTCAGCCCGTTCGCCAACCTTTGCCCGCCGTTTCCGAGGCTACCCAGACCCTGCATCTCATTGGCGCTGGCCAACTGGCCTGGGAGCGCTGGCAGGGGGAAATGGCTCTGCTGCAACGGGATCCCGGCCAGATGAGCGTGGCCGAGCGCTTTGCCAGCGGCATTTTGCGCAACAACGCCGGCGAGCACCTGCGGGGCATCAACCAGGTGGCTGCCCTACGCTTTAGCGCCGAGCCCGACCCGCTGCTGCCGACCCTGAGACAGCGCCAGGATTTCTGGCAGGCCATCTACCCGCTGCACTACTACGCCAGCCCAGAAAACACCTGGGAAAGGGATCCCTACGCCCAGCCCGGCCTGGCCCGCTGGTCGCGGCAATTTAACCTCAATCCCTTGATGGTGGCGGCCCTGATCCGCCAGGAATCCCGCTTTGAGCCAGAGATCGTCTCGGCCTCGGGAGCGCTGGGCCTGATGCAGGTGATGCCTGCCACCGGCCGCTGGATTGCCCAAAAAATCGGCCTAGCCCAGTACAGCCTCACCAACCCCGCCGACAATCTTCACCTGGGATCCTGGTACTTCGACTACACCCACCGCACCTACCAAGACAACACCCTCCTGGCCCTGGCCAGCTACAACGGCGGCCCCGGCAACGTGGCCAGGTGGCTGAGCCGCTTCGGCTTTGAGGATCCCGATGAATTTGTGGAGCAGATCCCCTTCGCCGAAACCCGTGGCTATGTCAAGTCTGTCTTTGGCAACTACTGGAACTACTGGCAGCTCTACACCCAAGAGGGGCGCACCTTGGTCAGCCAGCGCCTGCAACCGCACCTGTCAAATGATTGACGTTCTCCCCAGCCCCAAGGGGCGGGAATTCTTTCTTGCTCATCGCGAGCTACGCAGACGTACCGGTGAGATTGCCACCGCACGCCTCCTTCTTTCCCCCCCGTATACGGAGGGATGAAAGAGGGCGCGGGGCCTGCGCCGCCAAGGTTTTGGTCAAACTAGTGTCCAACCTGAGCGAGAGGCTGGAGGGTAGCCTCCGGCGCGATCTGTTGGCCAGCAGGCTCACAGCTCTTCTAGAGCTAGCGTCGGGAGGAGGTCAGCCTTTCCCCCAGCAACTGCACCGAGTAGGCCGCCAGCCCCAAGCCCACCATGAAAAACATGAAGGCGATCAGGGAAACGGATCCCACCAGCAGGTAGCGCACCAGAATGCTGATCCCCCGCGCCAGGGATCCGCTTTCCAGGTCGATGGGCGGCAACTTGGCCAGCATCGAGAGCAGCAATTGTAGGAACCCATAGCCCAAACTGGCAGCAAAGGCAGCCCCCAAGAGGGCGCTGAGGGGATGGGGGGAGGACGGCATGGGGCAGCACCGGAAAACTCACCCTTATTGTAGGCTCCAGGTACAATATGAGCGTTTGTCCTGAGAACGAAATGATGGGGAGCGGGTCTGAAGCAGTTTCCCACTACGAAGTGTTGGGGGTTTCGGTGCTGGCGACGGCAGCGGAGATCAAGTCTGCCTATCGCCGTTTGGTCAAGTACCACCATCCCGACAGCCTGCTGGCCAAAAAAGACGGGGCTGCTGCTGAACGCATTCGCCAGATCAACGCCGCCTACGCGGTGCTCAAGGATCCGCAAGCCCGCCGCGAGTACGACCGACAACTGCGCGCTAGCTGGGCCTCGCGCCACCCTCAGCCGACGGGCTCCCCCTCGGAGACGGTCAGCCAGGAGGCTATTGCCCGCGAAGCCTGGATTCGGCAGGTCTACACTCCTCTGAACCGAGTTTTGGGGCCTTTACTGTCTTCTCTCAAGCCGCAGTTAAATGCCTTAGCGGCAGATCCTTTTGATCCCGACCTGTTGGAGTCCTTCGCCACCTATTTGGAAGAGTGTAGCCAGAAACTGGCCCAAGCTCAGCAGATCTTTCGCCGCCTTCCCAATCCCAGCAGCCTAGGGGGGGTGGCTTCTCGCCTCTACTATGCCCTCAACCACTTGGAAGATGCCCTGGAGGAGCTGAGCTATTTCCCGCTGAACTTTGACGATCGCCACCTGCACACTGGGCAAGAGCTGTTTCGGCGGGCGGAAGGGTTGCGTCGAGAAGCCATAGACACCTACGCCCAGAGTTCGCCCTAGCGAGACCCGCCGCCGGGTGGAGAGGGGCGGGAATCGTAGGGGGTGGGAATGTACTGCACGGAAGGACGGCCCATGCTGGCCTGGGGGTACAAGTCCATCAGGGCGTAGATCTGGGGCGGCAACTCGGTGGAGATGGGCAGGCCCAGCTCCCGCGCTTCTTCAGCCGTAATCGGGTAGTCGTGGGTAACTTGTCCGCTGGTTAGGTACTGGATGAGGGGCTCGATCCGTTCAGGGGCAATTTTGCGCTTGGGCACATCGTCCTTCAAGAGATCCCGCACGAAGTTCTGCACCTGTTGCATTGCTTTGCGGGCCAGATCCGCCAGGATCAGGGTTTGGTCGTCGATTTCGGCAATGGGTTTATCCGCCACCACCTGCAGAATACTGGCGGCAGCATACCCCCCCAACTGCGGATCCACCGGCCCCAGGACTGCATTGGCATCCATGACGATTTCATCGGCGGCCAGGGCCAGCATTGTCCCCCCCGACATGGCGTAGTGAGGCACGAAGACCGTCACTTTGGCCGGATGGCGGATCAGGGCGCGGGCAATTTGCTCCGTGGCCAGCACCAGGCCACCGGGGGTATGCAAAATCAAATCAATCGGGGTATTGGGTGGGGTAAGGCGAATCGCCCGCAATACCTGTTCGGAGTCCTCGATGCTGATGTAGCGGGAAACCGGGATCCCCAAAAAACTAATCGACTCCTGGCGGTGGATGAGCAAAATCACCCGGCTGCCCCGCTTCTGCTCCAACTCCCGGATCGCCAACAAACGGCGAAACTCCTGGGCGCGACGGTTCAACAGGGGTTGCAACGAGCTGAAGATCAAAAAAATCCAAAATAGGCTGCCCCAGTCCACTTTCGCGCCTCAAGCGGGATCCCTTTGCCTCCAGCATAGAGGATACGGAACCTCTGGTGATCTGCAGGCCTCACGCGTTGGGTTCAGACGCCGCAAAAAAGCGATCCAAGGCCCGCAGCAAATCCGGTACAGAAGTTTGGTTAATCCAGGAGCGAATGTAAGCCCGCTGCTCCGCCAAGTTTTCAAGACGGCCCAGCTTTTGCATGGCCAAAAGGCGGCTTTCTGCCTCGGCGCGGTTGATTTGTAAGTCCAGCCGCTGCTCCGGGGTGAGGGGATGCTCTGTCTGGGCCAACAGGTGATCGGCCACCATCAGGAACACCAGAGGCCCCGCCAGCTCCACCTGAGACTCGGCTTCCGGCTCAGAATCGGCCCCGGCGAGATCCTGGAGATCTTGAAAGAGATCCTGCCCCAGTTGCAGCAGCTCTTCTGCTGAGGCAGCCCGCAGCGCTGTCTCCGCAGCAGCCCGCAGCGGCTCTGGGGAAACCTTGTGGCGAGCGGCCAATTCTGCCAGGGCCTGTTCCCATTGATCCCGTTGGGCTTGCAACACAGCTTTCTCTTGCGGAGAAAAATCCAGCCGCTCCAGCAACACCTGCAAAGCCACAGCCCCCACCAACAGGGGCGGAAAGCGCAACAGGGTAGAGCCGGATCCCGCCTGCTC
Source organism: Synechococcus sp. 'PEA 65AY6A-5F PE A' (assembly GCF_047462575.1). Lineage (NCBI taxonomy): Bacteria > Bacillati > Cyanobacteriota > Cyanophyceae > Synechococcales > Synechococcaceae > Synechococcus > Synechococcus sp. 'PEA 65AY6A-5F PE A'. The sequence goes on along the minus strand of NZ_JAOALE010000014.1, from coordinate 21,460 downwards.
CAAAAAGGCTTCCAAATCGGGGCCGGATCCCCTGTCCAACAAATCCTGCAGGTAGGCCAGCACCTGCGGCGGCGAAGTCAGCCTCAGGATCCCTCGGGCCTGCGCCCGCAACTCTGCCGGGATCCCAAGGGTTTGCAATTGGGCTTCCGCCCGCGCTTGCGCTTCCGCAATCACCTCTGGCAAATCCGCCGTCGCCTGACCGGCCTGTAAGAGAACCTGGCTGGTGTCCTGCAGCAAGCTGGCCGCCTCCACAAACAGCAGCAACTGAGGGATCCGCAGCGTCGGCAAGACCATGTTAACTAAGCCTCAGATCCGCAGCGGATCCCGCAGATTCTGGATCGGCTGGCGCAGCGGAACGGGTTGGCCCGTTGGGCTTGTGCCAGTGCAGGCCAATCAGCGCGTCGTACAAAAAGCTCCAAAACTCCCCTCTCTCCCAGATCCCCAGCGTTTGCTGGCAGTTACGCGCGTCCAGCTCAGGTTTGGCCGCCCAGTAGGCCGCCTGATACTTGTACCAGGGAACCGAGGGCCAGAGATGGTGGATCAAGTGATAGTTTTGCCCCAGCAGCAGAATATTGGTCAGCCAGCCAGGGTAAACCCTGGCGTTGTACCACCGCTCTTGGGATTGAAAAGGGCGATGGGGCAGATAGTCGAAAAACAGGCCCAACAAGAAGCCCATAATAAAGGCGGGGGGCAGCCAATAGTTCATGATGTAGTCGGTGTAGCCAAAGTGAATGGCCAGCGCAAACGTTAGGATCACCACCAGCCGACTCAGCCCCCATTGCAGCAGATCCCAGCGACCTTTGCGCCAGAGCTGCCGCTTGAAGAAAAACACCTCATGGTAGAAAAAGCGCGGCGCAATTAGCCACAGCGGCCCGCCCGTAGACACATAGTGATCGGGATCGTCTTCGGGATGGTTGACGTGGGCATGGTGTTGCATGTGCACCCGCTTAAAGACCGGATAGACAAAGCCCTGTAACAGGGCAGAGCCATGGCCCAGCGCCTCGTTTAAAAAGCGGTTGCGGTGGGCCGAGCCGTGCGAGGCATCGTGGATCACTGTGCCCAGAACATACAGGGCGACAAAATTCAGCCAAAACACCAGCCAGCGGGGCCAATGCCAAAAGGCGTACCCGCCAAAGCAAGAGGCCGAAAGCGCCACCGCCGCCAAAAACATCAGCAGGGTGGGATTCCAAAATTCTGGCGGCGGCCCCAACAGCTCACGGGGTAACGCAAAAGGCTTGGGATCCGGTTGCGGAGTCGCAGCAGCAGTCATCGGCAGCCATCCTTGGGTGTGCACAGCGCAGACGGTGAGGATGGATTAAGGCAACAAAGCCAGGTCATCACCTCAAAAGCGGGGGAAGAGAACAATTTGTTAACTTTCGTTAGTATACGGCAGAGAGCTGCTCCCCTCGTTGGCCCAGGCCGGATTTTTCTTGCCAACTCCAGCCCGTCTCGACCGTTCCCGGCGAGGGGTAGATCGGCCATGAGGCCAGAAGAAGCCACAGTGTGAGGTTTTGTTGCGGCCTCTGTTGCAATTCATGTGGGGATCCCTTTGGGAGTTGCGGAATGGGGGTAATCTAGGGGGCGGTTAACCTGAGCTGAGGAGGAAAACCATGCTGCCCATTGTTGCGCCGTTGGCTATGACTGCCCAAACCAGCCCTTGGTCTCCCCTGAGCGCGGTGATTATCCTGCTCTGCACAGGGCTGGCCTACCTAAGCTTCAAGTCCTCTTCGGGTGTGGCTTCAGAAACCGGGCCTGTGTTGGGGATGACCTGGCCGGAAGTGCTGGGGGTCGCCAGCTTCGGCCATCTGCTGGGCGTGGGGGTGATCTTGGGCCTCTCCAATATGGGGGTTCTCTGAGGCATTTTCCGTTTACATTTCTTGACCTTAGCGGGAATCTCCGCCCGGCAATGTTAAACTCTCTATCAATCCTGAAAAAGAGCAGTTTCTCCAGCTCCACTTCCTTCTTGTCGAGGTTTGTTGTCATGCCTGCGATGATGCTCCTGGCGGCTTTGCCAGAAGGCTATGAGTTGTTCGATCCCCTGATCGACATTTTGCCGATTATCCCCGTTTTGTTTTTCCTGCTGGCTTTTGTTTGGCAGGCGGCGGTGGGCTTTAAGTGAAGCCCTCGGAATCTGCGATTGGCAACTACGGACTTTGGGACTGCTTTTGCTTACCCCTCTTGTTCTGGCGGGGGGGTAGTTTTAGTTGGGGCAGGTTTGGGGCAGGCCGCTGCGCCGCAGGCCTGATTCTCTGCCTTGCAAAGCTGAGACTGGCTGGCTGGGGTTCAGGGCTCGCGGTCGAGGGCGCCGGTAATCCAGAGCACCCCTGCCAAGCAGACGAAGTGGGCAAAGGTAACGTTGATATTGGCAGCCAGCAGCAGCACTCCTGCCGTCTGGGTGCTCAGCGTGCGGGTAAACAGCCGCACCAGCAGCTCTCCCACCTGCGCCTCCATAGCGATGAGGGCCAAGAAAGCGCCGGTCAGGCTGACATAGGTAACCCATTGCAACTGCTTGGGCAGATCCAACTGGCTTGGGGTAGCGGCGGATACTGAGCGGCGCTCCGCCTGGAGCAGGTAGCGCCAGTTAAAGAAGAGACCGGCTGCCAGGGTTAGAAGGGTAAACAGGGTAAACCAGAAGGCGATAAAGGCCCCCGTCGAGTCGTCGCGATAGAGGGTATTCTGGCCAACCAAAAATCCCAGCCAGAGCAGCAGAGCTGTTGCCCCCAGAACCGCCTGAAACCAGAGCCCGAAGCGGCGCGTCAGGCGCAAGCGAGACTTCATGCGCTCGACAGCCACCCGTACTGACGGCGACATAGGCTCGTTCATCGCTCTCCCCCCGCTCTCTACGGACGAGCACTGACCTCCGCTTCCAGCCTACCGCTATCTTCCGTCCTCCGTCACATCCAGGCCAAAGCGCTGCAGGGGATCCAAGGGGGGTTAGGGTTTGGGGCTAGGGCTCACGCTGGGATCCCCGCTTTGCAGGCGCAGGATTTCGGCTTCGATGCGATGTCGGAGGGTTTTGCCTTCTTCGGAGCGAATCCACAAGGTAATGCGGTTGTATTCGGGCACGGTCATGCCGTGGCGGGTGATGATCTCGGTGGCGGTGCGAATGAACTCCCGCCGGATTTGATCTTTGCTGGCGGGATCCGCGGTGGCCTGGGAGCGCTGCTGGGCCTGTTGTCGGTGGGGCTCCATCTCCAGGACGATGCGGGCGTACTTGGCGACCTGTTCATCGGTCAAAACCAGAGAGGTGGCCGGGGTTTGGGCTACGGCAAGGGAAATGCCCAAGACAGGGATCCAAGTACAGGCCCAGATCAGGCCCACCAGCCCTTTTTGGGCCAAGTTGGGCATGGAGAATGCTGTCCACCGTCTCCGACTTGCTTGACCTGACACCGCTGCTATCTCCCCACCCGATAACTGGTCTTCAACAGGGTTGCTGGCGCTTTTGGGATCCTCCCTACTTTGGTGTAGCTCTCGCCTTTACCCAGCTTCAACCCACTCCGGGTATAGGCTCTGATGCTATCTGTTTTTCCCGGCAAAAGGCCAGGGATCCCAGAGCCTGCTTTTTATTTGACCGAAAAGCGGCCTTGAGGTTCCTGGTGCGGCCTTTCCATCTCTTTCCTGCCCATCTCGACGGCCCAGGGGGAGTGGCCTCTGGGATAATGGGGGTAGATGCTCGTTGTTGCCTCTATGAACTTGGAACGTCGCCCGGTTTTCCCGTTTACCGCCATTGTCGGCCAGGAGGAGATGAAGTTGGCCCTGCTCCTCAACGTCATCGATCCCCGCATCGGCGGGGTGCTGATCATGGGGGATCGCGGCACGGGCAAGTCCACCACCATCCGCGCCTTGGCCGATCTGCTGCCCCAGATCGAGGTTGTCAAGGGGGATCCGTTCAACAGCCACCCGCGGCAGCGGGATCTGATGAGCGACCAGGTGTGGGAGCGCCTGCAGGCGGGGGAAACCCTGGAAACCACCTGGATCCAGGTGCCGATGGTGGATCTGCCCCTGGGAGCCACGGAAGACCGGGTCTGCGGCACTCTCGACATCGAGCGCGCCTTGTCTCAGGGGGTGAAGGCTTTTGAGCCGGGGCTCTTGGCCAAGGCCAACCGCGGCATCCTCTACGTGGACGAGGTCAACCTCCTGGACGACCACCTGGTGGATGTCTTGCTGGATGCGGCGGCCTCTGGCTGGAACACGGTGGAGCGGGAAGGGATTTCCATTCGCCACCCGGCCCGCTTTGTCCTGGTGGGATCCGGCAACCCTGAAGAGGGAGAATTGCGGCCCCAACTCTTGGATCGCTTCGGCATGTTTGTCCGCATCGAGACGGTGCGGGATCCGGCCCTGCGAGTGCAGATCGTGGAGGAGCGCAGCCAGTTCGACGCCGACCCCCAGGCTTTTCTGGCCAAATACGCCGAGGCCCAGCAGCGCCTGCGGGAGCGCATTGAAAAGGCCCAGCACCTCTTGCCGACTGTGATGGTGGATCCTGAGTTGCGCCTGAAGATCTCCGGCGTGTGTGCGGCGCTGGAGGTGGATGGGCTGCGGGGCGATATCGTCACCAACCGGGCAGCCAAGGCGTTGGCAGCTCTGGAGGGGCGCAGCGAGGTCACCGTTGCCGATATTCGCCGGGTCATCAGCTTGTGTTTGCGCCACCGCCTGCGCAAGGATCCGCTGGAAACCATCGACTCCGGCTACAAGGTCGAGAAGGCCTTTAGCGAGGTGTTTCAGGTGAGCCTGGAGAGCGCCGCTTAGCTCTCACCCCCAGCCCCTCTCCCCCTGGGAGAGGGGAGCTAGGCAAATAGGGCTTCCAGTTTGTCGGCGATGGCGGCAACCCAGGCCCGCTCCTGGCGGCTGAAGCTGCGCGGCCTGTCGCTGCCCAAAATGAGGCATCCCCTCTGGCCGATGGGCTGGCAGAGAACTGCCTGGGATCCGGGGGGCAACAGGCCGTCGAACTCGGCGCGGGCGGGGAAAAATCTCAGATCCCCCAGGTAGAGGGGCTGACGTGTCTCCAATACCTGCTGCAGGGTGCCCTGAAGCTGCAGGGAGGGCAAGTGGCCGGGGCTGGCCAGGATCCCCCGCTGCAGCAGGGTGCGCCCCTCCACCCAGATCACCACGGTGCGGGCGGCGGTGGTGCTGAGCAGGGTGTGGGAAGCCCAGGCCAGCTCCAGTTTTTCCCTCTCGGACAGATCCGGGTGCCAGTCGCAACCTGGACTTCCCTGCAGGGGGGCAGCCTGGGGAGGACGCGGCTGGATCTGCTGCCACAGCAGGCCGGTCAAGATCAAAACAGCGCTGAGGAGGATCCCCAAGGCGTCGGAGCGGGACTGGCTGGCCAGCAACTCCGGCGTAAACAGCAGGCGATTGGCCAGCACAAGGACGCTGCCCAGAAGGCCGGTCACCAAAGGCAGCCGCCTCAGCCAGCGATTGGGATCCCGGGAAGCCGGAGTGGATTTAACCCTCAAAGCAGGCAGACGTCTCTCAGAGTGCCCAGTAAACCCAGTCTAGAGCTATCCAAGGCGTCAGAGGCGGCTCCAGATGCCGAGGCGCTCTTGGCGGGCTCTTTTTTGCAGGCCACCGAAGTAGCTGTCGTATTTGATGTTGTGGCTGTAGGGAGCGATGCGGGCCAGGCCGTTGCGCACCAGCATAGCGTTCATCTGCTGGCCCTCCAGCCAGACGTAGGCCTCCACCAAGCCGGTGGCATCCACATTGCGCAGCAGCTTATCCCCTTCCAGCTTGACGGTGCGGTGCAGGATGCGCTCCCGCATCAGCTCAATTGCTTGCTGGTAAAAGGGATCCTCCTCCGGGCTAAGACCTTGGATCCCGGCCAGGCGGATGAGGCGCAATTTCTGTTCCCCTTCGACCTGCACCACCAGCGTGTCACCGTTGACCACGCTCACCACCACTGCATCCGGGTAGCGATCAAAGTAGTGGTTGTCGAAGTAGAAGGGGGTATCGGGCACGACCCGCCGCTCCCCAAAGCCGTGGCCGGGCAGGGCCAAGAGCCATCCCAACACCGCAGAGCCAACAGCAATACGCCGGAACATGTCTTTCCCCCTTGCGGATAGCGGCTCCCCTCCCCCAGGGAGCGTTTGTCGGCAACACCTAAGGCGTAATGGTAGCGGCAACTGCCTGGAAGACAACTCCTTGCCAGGGATCCGATGGCCGGTTTGGGAGATGGGGATTCCTACTATGGGTGGGGGTTCTGGGCGAGAAACTCCCGATCCAAGGATAGGGGAGCAACCGGCTGGGTGAGCGTAAACTGACCGCTTACAATCCATTGTTTGAGGATCTCAGCAACTTGCATCGAGCGGCGCAGGCTGGCCAGGGGAGCGGTGCGCACCTTGCGGCCGTTGAGGGTGATGTGGCCGGATTTGAGCTGGGCATAGCTCACCAGGCCAAAGGTGGGGCGCACCCGCCGGGGGATGGAAAAGTCGATCACCGGCGCCACCAGCTCCTCATCCCGGATGGCGATGGGCTCCAGATCGGCGGGGGAAAGGATGGGGATGGGGATCCCAACCCCCAACATCAAGCTGGGGCCGTAGTTGCGGAAGTAGCAGCCCCGCACCCATTCGGCTTGCATCTGTTTGGCGTCGCCAATGAGGGCCAAGGTGGCGGCAGGGCCGATGGGGGTTTGGTTGGGCAGCCGTTTTTGCCGCGGGAAGTGTTGGGTGCCTTCCCAGGCGATGTAGCCGATGCCGCCCCCCAGAAAGATGCGGCTGCCGATCCCCACCCGGCGCAGGAGGGGGTCGTTGAGGAGGGGGGAGAGCTCACCTGGATTGGAATAGACGGCATTGCCCAGGTGCGGCTCCAGCAGGCCCAAATAGGTGTACAGGGGCCGATCCCCGCCGTTGACGCCGACAATGAAGTTTTGGTAGGCGTTGCGGGGGTTGAACAGGTAGAACTGGTTGAGCTGATCCCGCGTCAGGGTGGTCTCGTAGTCAGCGCGGGGATAGCAGTCGGTTACCTGGCCAACAGCCCGCAGGTGCACCCGCTTGCCGGCCACCAGATCGGCGATAACGTGGCCGCCCCCGTAGGGGTGATCGGCTTGCTCGCTGGGCTGGGCTGCCCCTAGGTAAAGATCCACGGCGCCAAAGCCGGCATAGGCGGGCACCCCATTTAGCCAAGCCTGGCGAATCTTGATCGGCGGATCCGTATGGCCCAGGTTGAGGATGGCCCCCGACGACTCCATCGGCTCAAAGGTGCCCGTGGTTACCACATCCACCTGCTCAAAGGCCTCCTCAAGGCTGAGGGTGGCCAGCTTGGCCTTGGCTTCCAGGGCCGTCCACACCCGCACCTGGCCTTTGGCAATGCGCCGGTTAATTTCTTCTAGAGTTCTTTCCATCGCCTTCAAAAGATGGCAAGGGTCTGGGTAGATCTCCCTCCCAGAGGGGCCACAGCGCCAATCAATATCAATAGCTTAGAGAGCCCAAAGGCGCTCGAGGGGGGAGGGTTGCCGTCGGCTGAGAGGGGGATCTTTCAGTACCCTTTCAGAGCTAGGTTGGGCATTTGCAGGGCGGCTTCCACCCGTTGCACCTGGGTTTTGAAGCTGCCATCCTGCTCCAGCCATATCTGCCTCAGGGCCGGGGGGATCACGTCCAGGCTAAACCGAGAGCTTTTGGGGCGAAATTGCACACAGGTGGAGGGACAGGCAAAGTAATCGACCCCCTGCCGGCGGCGGTGCAGGTCTTGGTGGATGTGGCCGAAGATCACCAGGCGAATGTGGTCGAACTCGTCCAAAACCTGAAACAGCCGCTCCGGCTGCTGCAGGGCACTCTGATCCAGCCAGTCGGAATCCACCGAGAAGGGGGGGTGATGCAGGGCCAAGAGAACATGGTTCTGGGCAGCCTGGCTGCGCTGCAGCTCCTGGCGGAGCCACAGCAAGGCGCCATCCGTTAGGTAGCCGCTGTCTTTGCCCGGCACCAGAGAGTTCAACAAAATAAAGCTCCAGTTCTCTCGGCTGAAGCTTTTCTCCCGGTGTACTCGCTCGGCGCAGAGCTCTGAGTTCATGTTATGAAGGCGATCGTGGTTTCCCGCCAGCCAATAGGTGTCGATGGGAAGAGCTCGCAGATGCTCCCGCAAACGGGCATAGGCGGCGGCGCTGCCATCCTGGGCGAGATCCCCGGTGAGCAGCAGCAGATCGGGCAAGGGATCCAAGGCGGCAATGGCCTTTTGCACCTGCAGGAAAGAGGTCTCCGTGTCCACCCCCAACAGCCGCTGGTGCGGCTTGGCAAACAGATGCAGGTCGCTGATCTGAACCACGTATACGGTCATAGACCAGACTGAAGGGGGATAGAAGCCCATCTCTGCAGATTTAAAACATTACCGTTTTAGCAGCAGATGTCTCGCCTGGGATCTGAAGAGCCAAATCGATCTCAATTGGTACAACCTTTATATGGATTGGGCATTGATGCAATTTCTGCAATCAGGCCTGCCTTGGCTGAGGCTTCCTAGAGCAGCTAAGATTCTCAAAAAATCTTGGAGAAAAGTCTTAAGAGACATTCAAAGAATGGCCCACATTCCTGAAGGCAGCCTGCACCTGCGGCCAGCGGGATTCTTGGGTGGAGGCAGTCAGAGTATAGAGGCGATGGTGGCGCACGGTTACCGTCACTACCTCGTGGCGGAGCTGGGATCCGATATCGGTTTGGTACTCAAACAGGTAGTAGGGCCGGCCTTGCCGCTCAAAAGCTTCGGCGGCCAACAGCTTGGTCGAGCGACCAGAGCCTTCCGGGGCGATGATCTTCTCCGCCACCAATTGCCCCACCTCGTCCGGGCCACCCAGATCGGCAATCGTCTCTCCCTTATCAAAGGGGGCAATCATCAGGCTGACGTTCTCCGTCTCGTAGACCAAGTCGCGCAGAAGCACCGCTGGCCCTTTCCCTGGCCCCAAGTTCACTGCCACCATGCCGTTGGGATAGGCAAAGGCAAAGGCTCCGCCAGGATCCCTGTAGGCGCGCAAGTTAGAGCCTGCGGAGCAGGCACCGGTGAGCAAGCTGAGGCAAACACAGAGCAGTAACAACACCCCAGAGAGCCGCTGTCCGAATCGGGCAAGATGCCCACCTTGTGCTGCTGACATGCCGGGATCCTCCGCTCAGATTGGTTACCCATCTCAATCATCCTAATATGGGCGCCTCCTCTCGAACCAGCGAAAAAAAGACCCTAGAAGTTCTTCAGCGGGATCCGTTCTGGTAGTGGCGGGAGCGCAACACCAGCACATCCGAGAGCTGGCGCAATTGACTCTGAACTTGGTCGAGCTGTTTTTTGTCCCGCACATCAATACAGAGATCGATCAGAGCCGTACGGTTGGCAAAGGTCTGCACCCTGGCATTGCGCACATTAATGCTCTGATCCGAAAGACGGGAAAGGATGTCCCGCAGCACGCCAACGCGGTCAATGACCTCCAGGCGCAGTTCCACAGGGTAGATCTGGGTGCTCTGCCGTAATTGCTCCTCGTTCCAGCGCACCGGCACCAGCCGCTCGCCCGGAACCTGAGCCACCCGCGGACAATCGCGATGATGAATGGTGATACCCTTGAAGCGGGTAACCACGCCCAGGATGGGATCCCCTGGCAGCGGGTTGCAACATTTGGCCAACTGGTGTTTCAGACCCTCCACCCCCAGGATGGGAGATTGGGATCGGCTGGAACCTCGGCTCCCATCGGCCCGCGGCAGCAGCAGCTTGGCTTCCTCAAGGGATCCCTCCTCTGGCGGGGGAGAGACTGCCGGCTTGCTCACCTCCTGCAGCCGATGGAGCACCTGCGTGGGGGTGACCTCTCCATAGCCCAGCGCCGCCAGCAGGTCGTCCACGCTGGTGTAGTTGAGCTTCTCGGCCACCTTTTGCATCCGCTCCGACTTGAGCAGCGCATCGAACCCCGTTTTGCCCAGCTCCCGCTCCAGCAAGTCCCGGCCCCGGGCGATGTTTTGCTCGCGATTGCAGCGCTTAAACCATTGGCGAATGCGGTTGCGGGCCGAGCTGGTGGCTACAAAATTGATCCAGTCCAGGCTGGGGTGGGCGTTCTTGTGGGTGATGATTTGGACAATGTCGCCATTGCGCAGGCGGGTATTCAAGGGCACGATCTTGTTGTTCACCCGCGCCCCGGCACAGTGATCCCCAATTTCAGAGTGAATGCGATAGGCAAAGTCCACCGGGCAGGATCCCTGGGGCAGGGCCAGCAAGTCTCCTTTGGGCGTAAAGACGTAAACCTCGCTCTCAAATAGGTTCTCGCGAATGGTGTCCAGGTATTCTTTGTCGTCCTTGAGGTCGTTTTGCCACTCCAACAGTTGCCGCAGCCAGGTAAAGCGCTCTTCCTCGGGCTTTACGGGGGTGCTGCCGGCTTCTTTGTACTTCCAGTGGGCGGCAATGCCGTATTCGGCCACGCGGTGCATCTCTTCGGTGCGGATCTGCACCTCCACCGGTCGGCCCTGTAGGCCGATCACAGCCGTATGCAAAGATTGGTAGCGGTTGGCCTTGGGCAAGCCAATGTAGTCTTTGAAACGACCCGGAATGGGGCGAAAACAGTTGTGAACGACCGCCAGCACCCGGTAGCATTCGCTCACGGTTTGCACGATAACCCGCACGGCCAGGAGATCGTAGATCTCGTGAAATTCTTTGCGCTGCTGCTGCATCTTGCGGTAGATGCCGTACAGGTGCTTGGGCCGCCCGCTAATCTCAAAGTGCTCTAGCCCCCCTTGAATGAGGTGCTTCCGCAGCTCTTCAATAAACGCTTGGATCTCTGCCTCTCGCTCGCTACGCTTGGCGTTGACCAGCTCTTGAATCTGGCGATAGGCTTCGTAGTCCAGGTACTTAAAGGCCAAGTCTTCCAGTTCCCACTTGAAATGCCAGATCCCCAGCCGGTTGGCCAAGGGGGCGAAGATCTCCATAGTTTCGGCTGCAATCTGTTTTTGCTTGTGGGGGGGCAGATATTGCAGCGTGCGCATGTTGTGCAAGCGATCCGCCAACTTGACCACAATGACCCGGATATCCTTGGCCATGGCCACAAACATGCGGCGGAAGTTTTCTGCTTGCTGCTCCGTTTTGCTGGAGAAATTAAACTGAGAAAGCTTGGTTACCCCCTCCACCAGCAGGCGAACCTCAGGGCCAAATTCGGCCTCTAGGGCCTCCAGGGTAACTTCCGTATCTTCGACAACATCGTGCAGAAGGCCAGCAGCTACGGTAACGGCGTCACCCCCCAACTCCCGCAACAGGCTGGCCACGGCCACCGGATGGGCGATGTAGGGATCCCCTGATTTCCGCTTTTGGCCCTTGTGCAAACAGTAGGCAAACTCGAAGGCCCGGCGCAGCAAATCTGCCTCTTCCGCCGTGTAGGATCGCAGCCCATCGCCGAGATCTTCAGCGCCTGAAAGCAAAGCCCGCAGCCATCCCGGCACCTCAAAATCCAGGCTATTTAGGTCAAAGCCTCCTTCTAAGCTGGTGGCAACAGCAGGCTGACCCATGGGAGTCCGCAAAAAGGATGGTTTAACTGCTACCTCTAGTATCGATCACTGGAGTTCCTTACAGCTTATCCTTGATTCAAGCCGCCTGCAGGCAGGTTGAAGAAAAAAGCTGCGCAATAAACCTGCCCCTAAGTGCAGGGAAAAGCTTAACGCTCTGCGCCTATCCTATCCCTCACTTTGCAGCATTCCGGAGCAAGATATACCAAAATCTAGTGGACTAGCCTCTTGCTGGAGGGCTAGCAGCTAGGGGGAGTTGCAAAGCTAGAGGCCCTAGCCATCCCTTGCGATAGTCGTTGAGAATTTGCCTTGCCGCTCGTTCGGCATCCCCTCGATACCGCCGCTCTGCGAGATCTTGCACTGCCACGCTGCCAGGGGGGATCGGGTCGGGCCAGCCGTAGCGCTGTTGCAGCAGGGCTTGGGCCTGGGGCTGCACCTGCAGCAGTTGATCCACGAAGTAGGCGGCCACCTGCTCAGGATCGTAGGCTGCGGCGCCGATGTCATCACAGATGGCCAGCAGGGAGGCTGCCTGTTGATCCGGCAGCGAAGGCGGGAGGATGCCCGGCGAGTCCAGCAAGTCCAACTCCCCTCCCAGCCGTACCCACTGCAGTTGCCGGGTTACCCCAGGGCGCGCGGCGCTCTCGACGGCTCGCCGTCCCAAAAGTCGATTCAACAAGGCAGACTTGCCCACATTGGGAAAGCCCACCACCACGGCCCGGACAGCCCGCGGCCGCATGCCCCGCCGTTGCCGCCGCTCGTTTACCGCTTGCCCCATCTGTAAGATGGCTTGCTTGAGGCGGGGCACCCCTTCTCCCGATTGGCCGTTGGTGGGATAGACCGGGATCCCTTGCTGCGAAAAATGCTCCTGCCACGCTTTGAGATCCCTTGCCGCAATGGAATCGGCTCGGTTAAGCGCCAAGAGGCGAGGTTTTTCCCCCAGCCACTTGTCCAGCTCAGGGTGACGGCTGGCCAGCGGGATCCGCGCGTCCACCACTTCAATTGCCACGTCCACCAGCCGCAATTGTTCCCGCAACTGGCCAATGGCCTTGGCCACATGGCCGGGATACCACTGGATGGGCGGAGAGCTCATGCCGCCAAAACCTTGGAAAAGCTCGACGGCTACCCAAACAAGGACAGGATCTACTTTAGCCTGCCCAGCCCGCTCCTTCCCAATCCCAGAGCGAGTAAAAAATAATACAGTATAGGTGTGACTAGGATCCCTTGCCAGGACAAGCTAACGTTAAGGGATGTAACAACGAAGGAGAGACAATGGTCAAGCGGGTGCGGTTGGATCCCATTGCTCAGGTGTCGGAAGTGGCCACCAACAGCAACTTGCTCTCGGTGCTGTTGCGGGAAGAGCTGAATGTCTTGAAAGAGTGCGGCGGGCGCGGCCTCTGCGCCACCTGTCATGTGTATGTAAAAGAGGGGATGGAATCGCTCTCGGCCATGACCCCCCGGGAGCAGCGCACCTTGGAGGTGATCACCACTCGTAAGACCAATTCCCGCCTAGCTTGTCAAGCGCGGGTTCTGGGGGAAGGGGTGGTGGTGGAGTTGCCGGTGGGGATGTACATCAACGCTTTTAAGGATATCGAGGTGTTGATTGGGCGGCGGGCGGAGCAGCCCCTTTTGCACCCAGTAACTGGCGCCGTTTTGGTGCAAGCGGGCAAGCTGATTACGCGCTCGGTGCTGGAGTCGGTGAAGAATTTGGATCTGGATATCCAAGAGGCCTTGGCCCTCAGCAGCCGAGATTTTTAGCCATTTGAGGGAAGCTCTTCGCGCTAGTTCAGCTAGAAACCGCAGCAGCCCCGCACCGTACCCCCCTCAATCCCCCCGCCCCCCTGCGCCCCGTATACGGGGGGTTGGGGGGAAGGGGGGCGGTCGGAGCCGGGTAGTTTACTCTGCTAGCAAGTCCTTATGAACCCTGTGTTTCTTGGGATCGACCTGGGTACTTCGGGGATGCGGGTGGTGGCCCTCTCGGAGGCAGGCGAGATAGTGGGCAAAAGCGAGCGCTCCTGGGATCCACCGGAAACCAACCCGGGCCGCTGGCTGCGCACCCTGAAGACGCTGCTGGCACACCTGAAGACCCAACTGGGGGATCGCTACGCCATCGTTGCCCTCAGTGCCTGTAGCACCTCTGGCACGGTTTTGCCGGTAGACGGGCGGGGCATGCCGCTGGATCAGGCCTGGCTGTATTCCGACCTGCGGGGACAGGCCCAGGCCCGGCGCTTGGGGATCCCGGCCAGTTGGGGGCTCAGCCGCTGGCTGTGGTGGGCAGAAGCCCATCCCGACCGCTACCGGGACAGCTACTTGGCCCACCCGGCGGACTTTCTCCTAAGCCAACTGGGAGGCCGCCGGCGGGTAACCGATCACACCCATGCCCTAAAAAGCGGCTTCGACCTGGAAACCTACACGTGGCCGCGGGAGTGGCTGTCTCGCCATGGCCTCGACCCCAAGCGCTTTCCTGAGGTGGTGGCGCCAGGAACGGTTCTGGGAACGGTGCGGGCGGAGTGGGAGCTGGGGCCAGAGGTGCTGATTGCTGCCGGGATCACCGATGGCTGCGCCGGACAGTTGGCCGCAGGGGCTACTCGCTTGGGGCAGGTTGCCACCAGCCTGGGCACAACCCTCATCTTCAAGGCCAACAGTGCTGTTCGCGTGAGCGGGACGGAGTCCTATCCCGTGCAAACGCAAAGCCTCTACTCCCATCTGCACCCCGACCGAACCAGTTGGTGGCCAGGAGCAGCCTCCTTCTGCGGCGGCGGGGTCTTGCCCCACTTCTTCCCCGGCGGCAACTTTGCTGCCCTGGATCGGCAGGCGGAAGCCCATCTGCCCACGGGCTTGGTCAGCTATCCCCTCTGCCGACCCGGCGAGCGTTTTCCCATCCTGGATAGTGAATTTGCCGGCTTCTTGCCCCAGGCGGAAGTGGGATCCCCTCGCTTCTATGCAGCTCTCTTGGAAGGGGTGGCAATGGTGGAGCGGCTGGGGCTGGAGACCTTGGCCGCCCACGGGATCCCCATAGAGGGAACGCTGTTGACCACCGGCGGCGGCTGCAAAAGCCCTCTGTGGCTGCGCCTGCGCGCCAGCCTCCTTGCCCGCCCCTTAGCAGTGGTCAAGCACCCCGAGGCCGCCGTAGGGGCAGCTGTCCTGGCCGCCTCGGCCTATTGGTGCTGCTCGGTGCAGCAGGCTGCCGATCGGCTGGTGCAGGTGGAACGCCTCATCCAGCCCGATCCCGAGTGGGTCAAGGCCTATACCGAGATCTACTCGGAGTTCCTTAGCCGCCTTCCTAATTTCTGGAGATTCCCTGAAGGGAGAGCCACTAACCCGCTACTCACTGGGTAGCAGGTTTTCTTTTGTTTCCAATTTCTAGGGATCCTCCCGAAGGGGGAACCTGAAAGTGTTCGTGGGCTGCCCCGTTCAGTTTCGCCTGAAGTTTCCAATTTCTAGGGATCCCCCCGAAGGGGGAACAAGTACCACAGCTGTCTGGGCTGGTTGTTGAAGGAAACGTTTCCAATTTCTAGGGATCCCCCCGAAGGGGGAACACCATGCTACACGGTGGGTTGGAATCTTTGACCCTCGTGTGTTTCCAATTTCTAGGGATCCCCCCGAAGGGGGAACTCTACCCTTATTAAACCCAAGCGGGGCAAGGAATGCAAGGCCTATTTGCGAGGGGGTCGGTTGAAGAGGGCAAAAAAAGGCCTTGCAGAGGAGGGGTGAGAGGCCTGAAAGCCTTGTGGCGCAAGGCATCGAGCGGGTCAACGAAAAAATCGGCTTTTGCGGGTTTTGGCGAGGCGCTCGCAAAAGCGTTGATACCGTTTTTATGTGCTTTTGGCAACATGGCTAGGATCGGGATCCCTGGCAAGTCCGAGCTAGGGGCTAATTGCGCAGGCGACCGGAGCGGAGGATGCTGAGGATGAGCCACAGTCCCAAGAGGCTGGCGGCGCCAAAAAGCAGCTCGCTCAGCCAGAAGACCTGGAAGCGCTGGGTTTGCGCCGAGATGATGGCGGCGCCGATAATCAGGGATCCGACCAGGATGCTGTAGGAGAGGCGGTTGGCCGACTGATCCAGGCTGATGCGGAGGTCTTCCAGCTCTTGGATGGTGAGGTTCCAGCGTTGGGTTTCCGAGGTGATGCGGCTAAGCAGCACTTCCAATTGCCGCGGCGACTGCAGCGAGAGGTTTTTCAGGTCCAAGGCTGTGCGCAGCAGCGAGGGTAGGGGAGCTTCCCCCAGCAACTGCTGCCGAAACACGTCCGCCATCAGGGGGCGAATTTGCTCCGGCAGATTGTAGTCTGGGGTGAGCTGGCGGGCGATCCCTTCCAGATTGGCCAGGGCCTTGGCGCACAGCCCCAGGTTGCCGGGGATGCGGATCTGGTTGCGCCGCGCTGCTTGCAGGATCTCGGAGAAAAGCTGGCTAAAATCCAGCTCGGCCACAGTTAGGGTGTAGTACTGCCGCAAAAGACGCTCGTATTCCCGCTGCAACTGGGCCAGGCTGACGGCGGGATCCCGCAAGCGGCCCCTGGGGCTTTCCGGCAGGGCCAGCTCCAGGGTGAGTTCGGCACAGCGCTGGGCATCCAGGCTGACGATGGCCAAAATCAGCTCCAGCACAATCTGCTGCGTGCGCGGATCCAGCCGCCCAATCATGCCGCAGTCCAAGAGGGCTACGCGACCGGATCCCAAATAGAACAAGTTGCCGGGGTGGGGATCGGCGTGGAAGTAGCCGTCGATGCAGATCTGCTGGAAAAAGGCGCGGGTGAGCAGGCGGGCAAGCTGCTGCGGCTCGGCGTCGCTGCGATCCGCCTCCAGGAGTGGCTTTCCTTCGATCCACTCCAGGGTCAGCACCTTGGGGGTGGTAAGAGCCCAATAGACGCGCGGCACCACCAGTTGGTTGGGATCAAACCAACGGCCAGCCTGCAGGCGTTGCCGCAGCTGCTCCGTGTGGCGGGCTTCCTGGGTAAAGTCCAGCTCCGCCTGAATGGCCCGGCAAAACTCATCCGCCAAGGCCACCACGTCTGCCAGCCGGCCAAATTCTGTTTGCGCCACCAATTCAGCAATGCTGCGGATGAGCCTTGTATCCCGCTCTACTATTGCCTCCACGCCGGGCCGCTGGATCTTGAGGGCCACCGCTTCGCCGCTGACGAGATGGGCGCGATGGACCTGGGCAATGGATCCCGCCGCCACCGCTTCCGTGTCGAGGCTGCTGAATACCTGTTCCAGCGGCTTTCGCAACTGCTGGCGCAGCAGGATCTCCACCGCGTTCCAGGGCACGGGGGGCACATTGCTCTGCAGGGTGCTGAGGGCCTCGATATACTCCCGCGGCAGCAGGTCGGGGCGGGTGCTCAGCAACTGGCCCAGCTTCACATAGACCGGCCCCAGATCCACCAGGATGTTGCGCAGCACCAGGGGTGGTGGCAGTTGCGGCTCTTCCGCCTTGCCCAAAGAGAGCAAGCGCCGCATGTAGTCCCAGCCGTGGCGCAGGACTACTTCTAGGATCTCCGCCTGACGGGCGCTATTCTGGGCCAGCCGCGCAAAGACCACCTCTTTCCTCTCCTCTTCCGGGCTTGCCTAGGAAGGCTTAGAAAAAGGGCACGGGAGCCACCCGGCGGGTTCCATCCCAGCCGCTGGCTAGCCCTTCTCGCAAGACCCGCAGCACCTCGTCGGTGCTGGCGTTGGGCTCGGCAAAGGAGAAGAGGTGCTTATAGCGCAGCCTCCCTTCGCGATCCACGATGAACTGGCCTGGCAGGGGCGCCCCCAGGGCTTGGCCGACGCCGTAGAGCCGAAAGGTTTTGCACTCCGGATCCACCAGCAGCGGATAGGGCAGTTCCAGGTCGGCTTGGATCTGTTGGCTTTGCACCGGGTCGGTGCTGGTAACCATCAGCAGCTCTGCTCCCAGAGCCCGGATCTCCTCGTAGCGGGCCTTCAGCTCCTGGATGTGGGGGTAGCAGAAGGGGCAGAAGAGCTTTTCTGTAAAGATGCGGGTAAAGGCCAGAACCACCGGCTTTTGGCCGCGGTAGTCCGACAGGCGCACGGGATCCCCGTGCACATTGGGCAGCTCAAAGTCAGGGGCCAGCTCGCCAATCTGCAGAGGGCTGTTGGCCGGCTGGGGGATGAAGTTGTCGAAAAAGCGACGGTTGAACAGGCTGCTGTTGCTGGTCATTGCCATTTTTTACGTTTCTTTACTACCTGCCACCAGCCTAACCCAAAGCCTCGGCCACTGCCTTTAGCCGTCGCAGTTGTGCCCGCATGTCGTGCCGGGTCAGCTCCGCTGCCACCAGATAGAACCCTGCCGCCACCCAAGGGTTGGGGATGCAAAACTCAAAGCGGTTTACCAATAGCGTTCCCAGCGGCTGGGGGCAACATTCCCAGCGGTCGGTGCCCTGAAAAAAACCCTCAAACTGCCACTGCACCAGGCCCTCGGCCCGCTCGGCGATCACGCAGTCTAGGCTGGGGGAAACCAGCGGCAGGCGCAGGAAAAAGCGGTAGCGGCTGCCCAGTTGCCCAGTGGGGGATCCCAGCGCCTCACAGCCCAACAGGGGGTTGAGCCAGCGCCGCATCAGCGCTGGATCGATTAGACAGCGCTCCACCTGGGCCACGCCAGCGGCAATTTCAATCGCTTGAGTATAGACGGGCATGCTCTAGGGAGCGGCTGCAGCGGCAGGCTGCGCTTCGCCGCCAGGGACGACGGTACTCAGCAAAATCAGGATATCGCGATACTCCACCTGATCCGGCCCGCGGCGGGGGGATCCCACTTGGATGACCGCCTGCTGGGGCGGCCTGTCGGGGCGAGGGGGAGACTCGAACACCAGTGTGCGGATGCCGCCGGCCTGCTCGAGATCGGAGAGGAGATCCCAGCCCCGGCCCCAGAGGGTGCGGCGGTAGTAGGCGGCGATCTCCGAGAGAGGTTGAGAGGTCTGCAAAATCAGGGAGGCAAGCCCTCCTTCCTGATCCCAAATTTGCCCCGAAGAGATGACGGTGGCGTCGGGCAAGCGCAACTGGTGCGGGAAGTGGGGAGGGAGAGCGCGGGTATCGCCCACGGAAGCCTCAAAATGGGTGCCATCTTCGCCGATGTGGCGCAGCACCGGATCCGGGGGGGCAGCTTCGGAAGGAGATGCGTCTGGCCAAGGGCGACAGGCAGCCAACAACGCTAGCGACAGCCAAGCCAGAAGTTGCACCTGACCTGGGCAAAAATGTCCTCTCATCGCATAGCCAGGGATCCCTCAGTGGGTTATAGCGGATCCCCATTCCTCCCCACAACCCGTTAGCAGGGATAGCAGGACCCCTCGAGCTGCACAAGCGGCAACTGCACAGCCTAAGATAGGTTCTGGAGAGGTGTCCGAGTGGTTTAAGGAAGCAGTCTTGAAAACTGTCGTGGCGCAAGCCACCGTGGGTTCGAATCCCACCCTCTCCGTCAAATCAAGTTTGCCGCAGGGAGACCATCCAGACCTA
Organism: Synechococcus sp. 'PEA 65AY6A-5F PE A'; assembly: GCF_047462575.1. Lineage (NCBI taxonomy): Bacteria > Bacillati > Cyanobacteriota > Cyanophyceae > Synechococcales > Synechococcaceae > Synechococcus > Synechococcus sp. 'PEA 65AY6A-5F PE A'. Next base: position 2,585 of record NZ_JAOALE010000014.1, on the reverse strand, counting down.
GCTGGATTCCCTTGTCTCAGTTCCCAGAGGTTTGTTTTCAGAGGCAGCCGGCCAGAGGCCGCGGCAGCTAGGATCCACTCTCAGCAGGATGAGGATCCTCTTTTTTTGGGGGTTCTCGAGGAGAAGATTTTTGGCTCCACTGGAGTTGTCGCAGGATCCCGCGTAACAGGGCCACCTCGGACACGGTCAGGCCGGCGCGGTGAAAGAGGGCGCGCAGCTTGAGCATCTTGCGGCGAGCGGTGTGGGGGTGCAGGTAGCCAATTTGCAGCAACAGCGCCTCCAGGTGGCCGAAAAAACCCTCCAGCAGCTCGAAGGGAGCCGGCTTTGAGATCCCAGAGCTGGTCACTGGCGGGGGAAGATTCTGGCAGAGGAGGGTGCGCAGCTCGTAGCAACAGATGCCCACTGCCTGGGCCAAGTTCAGGGAAGGGTAGGCCGGATCGGTGGGGATCTGGATCTGGCGATGGCAGAGGGCCAGCTCTTCGTTGCTCAAGCCCCGATCTTCAGGGCCAAACACCAGAGCGGCAGGGCCGGCAGCCAGCAGCTCCGGGAAAGCCTGGCGGGGAGACTGAATTTGCCATTCGGGCGGGTAGGGCTCGCGGCGGCCTGCTGTCCCGAATACCTGCACACATCCCTGAAGGGCCTCGGCTAAGGTTGGCACCTGCCGGGCTTGGCGGAGCAAGTCCGTCGCATGCACGGCCATGGTGACTGCTTCTGCGTCGAGGGGATCGCATTGGGGATCCACCAACACCCACTGCTGCAGGCCCATGTTTTTCATCACGCGGGCAATGGCCCCGAGATTGCGCGGCCCTGCTGGCCGCACTAACACAAGGCGTACCTGCGCCAATCGCTCCTGAGCCCAGTTGGACGATGCCGGCATTGCTCAGAAATCGCAGATAGGGATCCCCTAAAGTAGAGGAGTTAGATCTTGTCATAGATTGCGCCGATGGGATCCGCCTACCGCCGTTGGCTGAGTTGGATGTGCCTATTGCTGCTGGGGTGCTGCTGGGGATCCCCAGCCTTGGCTGCCCATTCGTCGCTCTCCCCAGCAGCAGAGCCGACTCAGGTGTCGCCCCAGCTCGTTCGCGATAGCGGTGCGGAGCACTTTTCTCTGGCCGAGGCGCGACAGCGGCTGGAAGCCATTGCCGAGGCCATGCGCTCGATCCGCCTGTGCAGCCGCCCCAACTGCCGTTACCGCGATATCTCCGTCGAGGTTCGACCCATAGCAGGAGCCGAGCCGCCGGAGTACGAGGGCCGCATCGACGCCGCCATCGACCGCCCCTCCGGTAGCTTGGACAGGGCCCACTACCGGCTGCGATTTCGGGGGGGGCGTTGGCAGTTGTTGGGGGGGGAAGAGGTTTCCGATGTCTCCTCGTTTTTCTTTGAGGGAGATACTTACGAGGTGTTCAGCGCCTACGGCAGTCGCAAAGGCAAATTGGCAGACGCCAGCAGCAGCCTGCGCGTTGGCTATCGGGAACTCTACTATCGCGTTTTCGACCGGGGCCAAGAGCGTTGGCCATAGAGACCTATGAGAGAACAACAACACACCTTGGCCAGCTCTATTTCCCTAGAGGGGGTGGGCCTGCACACCGGCCTGCCGGTTCGCTGTAGCCTGCATCCGGCCCCTGCCAGCAGCGGTCGAGTCTTTGTGCGGGTGGATCAGCCGGGCTCCCCTCCCATCCCCGCTCGGTTGGGATCCCTGGCCCCTGCCGCTCTCTGCACCCGTCTACAGCAGGGATCCCCCCCTGTCCAGGTGCAGACGGTGGAACACTTGTTGGCCGCTCTTTACGTGCTGGGCATCGACAACTGCCGCATCGAGGTGGAGGGGCCGGAGCTGCCGATTCTGGATGGCTCCGCCCTGCCCTTTGTGGAGGCCGTTGCCCAAGCCGGGATCCTGGCCCAGGAGCAGCCGGCCCTGCTGGGGGTGATCCAGGAGCCGGTCACGGTCTGGGCAGGGGAAGCCTTTGTCAGCGCCGTGCCCTACCCCGGGTTTCGCTTTACCTATGGCATCGATTTTGCCGACTGCCCTATCGGCCAACAGTGGCTGAGCTGGCGGGAGAACAGGGCGGACTTTGTCCAATCCATTGCCCCGGCCCGCACCTTCGCCCGCCAACAGGATGCGGAGCTGGCCCGCCAACAGGGGCTGATTCAGGGGGGCAGCTTGGAAAATGCTATCGTCTGCAGCAAAACCGAGTGGTTGGGGCCGTTGCGCTTCCCGGATGAGCCAGTGCGCCATAAGCTGGTAGATTTACTAGGAGATCTCAGCTTGTTGGGCTGCCGCTTGCAGGGGCACATTGTGGCCTACAAGGCGGGCCACGCCCTCCACCACCGTTTGGCTGAGCAGTTGCTCAAGAGTGGATCCCTGCAGGTGGAGCCAGCTCAAGAGCAAGCAAGGGATCCCCTTTGCCTCGGTGGGGTGGAATCTCGCTCTTCGTTTTGAGGGGGATCCCGGCTGCTGGGATGGGTGAAAAGTTCCTGGCCTGCTGCAATTTCTCTGTGCGGCCTTGCTTTGGGTTCAATGCCCGCCCATGCGGGCTTTAGCTAATCCGCCGTTCGCGCTAGCGGGACGTAGTCCTGGAAGCCCCGCT